>CAZDLV010000086.1:0-9195 GCA_964506345.1 uncultured Rhodobacterales bacterium
CCAGAACAAAAATCCGGATAACTGGCGGTGCGGGGTTTATGGGTCACCGCCCTAGACAAATGCGGCGGGTTTGGGAAGGCTTCGCGCATTACGTTTGTGCGAATTCGCCTGTCCGGCACAATATTTGTCTGGCGCAGGGAAATATATCCCCTAAAGTGGTGTTCGTATTCCATTTTACAGGCAGACACATATTGATACGGTATATTTCCCTTGTCTTTTTCCTTGCGCTGGCGCTGGCCACCGGCGGACGGGCAGCGCAGCCACCGCAATTTGTCGCGATGGCGTTCGATGGTTCCAAGTCGTTGCGGATGTGGCAGGAGGTCCTAGATTTCGGCAAGGAAAACAACATCCGCTTTACTTTTTTCGTGTCCGGCCCCAATTTCCTTACGGATAAATCTGCCGGATACTACAAAGGCCCCTACCACCATCGCGGGCGCTCGGACGTCGGGTTCGGCGGCACCGCCGACGAGGTGGCGGCACGCATCGCGTTCGTGCGCCGCGCCTATCGCGAAGGACACGAGATTGCCTCGCACGCCAACGGCCATTGGGACGGCACCAACTGGACCAAGGACGACTGGGTGAACGAGCTGCAACAGTTTCGCGATATCATGCTGAACACCCACGAGATAAACGGCATTGTCGACACCGATCCGCGTGAGTGGAAACAGATCGTCAACGCGATCACCGGCTTTCGCTCGCCGCTGCTGGTTTCCACGCCGGCGCAACGGCAGGCACTGCGGGAAATGGGGTATACCTATGACACCAGCCGGACCAACAGGCGCGACTACTGGCCACAACAAGGCGTCGAGGGATTGTGGAATTTCCCGCTGGCATCGCTGCCGCTGTCATCGGGCAGCGTGTTGTCGATGGACTACAATTTTTACGTTTTGAAGCTGGGACCGGCTCTGGACCCGCAGACACACATGCAGCGCACCTATACGCGGTATTTCAACCACAACTATCTGGGTAGCCGTGCGCCCATACACATCGGCCACCATTTTTCCCGGTGGCGCCAGGGGGCATACTGGCGGGCCTTGAAAAACTTTGCCTTAAGCGTATGTGGCGCACAGGATGTGGTTTGCGGCACATATTCGACGTTGGCAAAAAACATGCCCGGATATCTGCGTGACCTGTCACAAGCGTCTTCGGACTGACCGGCGGACACGCGCGCACATCGCAAGACTTTACCAGCAACGAGGTCGATATGAAATTCCCCACCCCGCCTGCCAGCCTGTCGCGCGCGGAATTCGTCGCCGTGTTCGGTGCGGTTTACGAACACTCTGCCTGGGTGGCCGGGCAGGCGTTCGACCGTGGGCTACCGCCGGAAACCGTCGGCGTTGACGGGATGTTCGATGTGCTGCATGCAATCATCGAGGCCGCCGGACACCCCGCACAACTGACCTTGTTGCGCGCCCATCCCGATCTGGCCGGCAAGCTGGCGACATCGGGGCAACTGACGGCGGATTCCACCGCGGAACAGGCGGGCGCAGGGCTGGATCAATGCACCGATGCCGAATTTGCCGAATTCACGCGACTGAACGCCGAATACAAGGAAAAGTTCGGGTTTCCGTTCATTCTGGCGGTGAAAGGCCGCGACAGGCACGAAATCCTGTCAAACTTCCGGACGCGCGTAAAAAACCCGCGCCAGACCGAATTTCGCGAGGCGCTGGATCAGGTTCACCAGATCGCACGCCTGCGCCTGTTGGCGATGGTTTAGACCGGCTATTTGGTGCCGAACATCCGGTCACCGGCGTCGCCCAGACCCGGCAGGATATATCCGACCTCGTTCAGACGATCATCAACGGCTGCGGTGACGATCGGCACATCGGGGTGCGCCTCTTTCATTCTGGCAATACCTTCGGGGGCGGCCAGAAGACACAGGAACCGGATGTTGGTTGCCCCTGCCTCTTTCAACATATCGATCGCCGCAACCGAGGAATTGCCTGTCGCCAACATCGGATCCACCGCAATCACCACGCGTTCATCCAGATCGGCGGGGACCTTGAAATAGTATTTGACCGGCTTGAGGGTTTCCTCGTCCCGATACAGGCCGACAAAGCCGACGCGCGCCGAGGGGATCAGTTCCAGAACACCGTCGAGCAAGCCGTTTCCGGCGCGCAGGATCGATATCAATGCCAGCTTGCGCCCTTGCAGAACCGGCGCATCCATTTCGACCAGCGGCGTTTCGATACGCTCGGTCGTCATCGGCAACCCGCGCGTCACCTCATAGGCGATCAGCATGCTGATTTCGTGCAGCAATTGCCGGAAAAGGCCGCTCGGCGTTTCCTTGCGGCGCATCTGGGTCAGTTTGTGTTGCACCAGCGGGTGATCAACGATCGTCAGGTGAGCGCTCATGGTTTTTCCGTCCCTATTCAAATTTCGCCAATACGCGGTCGCGCGTCGCGTCGTCGCAAAACGCCGCACGCATCGCCGCAATGTTTATAGCCCGAAAATCCGCCGCCCCCCAACCGAAACCGTTCGCAAGCGCGTCGTATTCCTGCGTCATGCCGGTGCGAAAATACGGCGGGTCATCGGTCGAAATGCAAACCGGCACGCCGGCGGCGCGCAGTTTTCCCACCGGATGATCCGCCCAACCGGAATACACACCCAGCGCCACGTTTGACCCCGGACAAACTTCGAGCAGGATATTTTCATCGCCCAGACGGGCAACCAGATCGGGATCCTCGATCGCGCGGACCCCGTGGCCAATGCGCGATACCCGCAACGCATCCAGCGTCTCGCGGACAGAATCCGCACCGCAAATCTCGCCCGCGTGGCTTGTCAGGCCCAAACCGGCCTCGCGGGCAATGGCAAACGCGGTCGAAAAGTCGGCGGCGCGCAGGTGCCTTTCCTCGCCGCCCATACCAAAACCCGTCAACATCGGCCCTGCGGTATCCGCACTTAGGCGGGCAATTTTTTCCGCCTCGTCGGGACCGAAATGGCGCACGCAGGTCGAAATAAACCGCGTCTCGATACCGCTGGCGGTTCGGGCGTTATCCGCCCCCTCGACCATTGCGGCAAGAAATTCGCGCCACGCGACCGGATCGCCGCCGCCGCAAAAGTCGGCGGCCAGAAACAGTTCCGTATACACAACCCCGTTTGCGGCACATTCGGCCAGCACGGCCTCGGTCAGCCGGCGGAAATCGTCGGGGGTCTGCAAAACACTGCACGCCGCCTCGTAGGTTCGCAAAAAACCGGCAAAGTCGGTCCAGTGATAGCTGCCGTCGGCGTTGAATATCCCCGACAGATCGACGTTCTTTTCCACAGCCAGCGTCCGTATGAAATCCGGCGGCGCCGCGCCTTCTATGTGCAGGTGCAATTCGGTTTTCGGTATGTCGCGCATATCCATCACAGAAACCCCGTGCCATGTTTTCCCGCTGCCAGCCCCAGATGCGCGGCGATGGTTTCGCCGACATCCGCAAAATGCACGTTGCCGTAATTCCCCGCCCCGATATCCGGTCCGGCCAGCAGAACCGGCACCCGTTCGCGAGTGTGGTCCGTGCCGGTCCATGTCGGATCATTGCCGTGGTCGGCCGAAATCACCAGCAGATCGCCGGATTGAAGGCGACCGGTGATTTCAGGCAGGCGCGTATCGAATGCCTCCAGCGCACGGGCGTATCCCGATACGTCGCGCGGGTGGCCATAAAGGCTGTCGAATTCGACCAGATTGGCGAAGACCAGGTCCCCGTCGCGATAGCTGTCCATGAACATCAGAAGGTCGTCCACCAGACCAAGGTCGGGTTTGCCCTTTTTCAGTTGCGAAATACCGCGGTGTGCAAAAATATCGCCGATTTTTCCGACCGCCAACACGCACCCGCCGGCAGCCACAACCCGATCGCACAACGTCGGTTCCGGCGGCGAAATCGCATAGTCTTTCCGGTTGAGCGTGCGTGAAAAATCGTCGGGCGTTTCGCCAACAAACGGGCGGGCGATGACCCGGCCAACGCGCATCGGGTGAAAAATATCCGCCGCGATTTCGCAAACGTGATACAATCGGTCCAGACCGAAATGGTCCTCGTGCGCCGCAATCTGGAAAACGCTGTCGGCCGACGTATAGCAGACAGGTTTGCCGGTACGGATATGCTCCATCCCCAGTTCATGCAGCACCGGCATACCGGAGGCGTGTTTGTTACCCAATATGCCCGGCAGACCAGCGCGCGCAACAAATTCGGCGATCCGGTCGGGCGGAAAGCACGGCTGTGTGTCGGGAAAGTAATGCCAGTCGAACGGAACCGGGACACCGGACAATTCCCAATGACCCGACGGCGTATCCTTGCCACTGGAAACCTCGGTCGCCGCAGCAAATGCGGCAGACGCACCGCTGGCCAGTCCGGCAATTTCCAGCCCCGAGGCCAGTTCGATCGATTTACCCAGGCCGAGACGCGCCAAATTCGGGATGTTCAATGGCCCGCTGCGCCCCTCTTCGGCCAGTCCGTTTGCGCAGGCCTGCGCGATATGACCCAGCGTATTCGCACCGGAATCGCCAAAATCCGCCGCATCGGGCGCACCGCCGCACCCGACGGAATCCAGTATCAGGAAAACTGCCCGCGTCATGATTTCCCTCCCTTCAGATGATCCTCGCCAAATCCGGCAGGCAGCAAATCACCCAGTGTCAGCGTGTGCGTCATGCCGTCAGGATTGGCCATCGTTACGGGGATACCGGCCCCTGCGAACTCGGCGATTTTCTGACGGCAACCGCCACAGGGGGAAATCAGGACCGGCCCGCCAGCGACAACGAGAATTTCGGATATGGCAGTATCACCGGCTGAAACCATAGCGGCAATTGCGCCGGCTTCGGCACAGGTGCCTTCGGGATAAGCCACATTTTCAACATTGCAGCCGGTGTAAATCCGGCCAGACGTCGACCGGATCGCGGCACCGACCCTGAACCTGGAATATGGTGCATAAGCATTGTCCCGCGCGGCCATCGCGGCGTTGAAAAGTGTCATATGATTTCTCCGGACTGATCGGCCCGACTATAAACATGCGGGCGGTCTGGGCAAGGGTGGCAGGATCAAATCAGGTCTTTTCCCAGCTCTCTTTCTTGCGATACAGAGTCGAGGGCGACACATCCAGCAAACGCGCCGCCTGTGGAATGGAGCCGTCACAAAATTCGATAGTGGCCTCGATGAAATCCCGTTCGAGTTGCGCCAGAGATGTGCCGATAAACGCCGACAAATTTGTCGGTGGCACACCTGTGCCGCGCATATATTCCCGTCCGGCGCCTTGAATCCGGTGTGGATGTTCCGGAGCGTGTCCGGCCCGCGCCATCGTAATTTCGGCCGGCAGCATTTCAGGCAAAACCACGGTGCCTTCGTTCAGAACGACAACATTCCGGATAACATTCATCAACTGCCGGACATTCCCCGGCCATTGGCAACCCATAAGAATATCGACGACCTCGGGGCTGAACTGTTCAAAATTTTTCCCCTCCTCCGTCGAGAACTTTTCGAGCATCTTGTTGGCGATTTCCATGATGTCGCCGGGGCGATCCTTGAGCGCCGGCAGATGGATCGGCACAACATGCAGGCGATAATACAGATCCTCGCGGAAACGCCCCGCACGCACTTCGGCCAGCGGATCACGGTTGGTTGCGCAAACGATACGCACGTCCACCATTTGCGGGCGGGTCGCGCCGACCGGCTGGATCGTCGAGGTTTGCAAGAACCGCAGCAACTTGGTTTGCAGTGCCAGATCCATTTCGCAAATCTCGTCGAGAAAAAGCGTGCCGCCATGTGCGACCGCCGCCGCACCCTTTTTATCGGCAATAGCGCCGGTGAAAGAGCCTTTCAGATGGCCGAACACTTCCGATTCGAGCAGGTCCCGGGGAATCGCGCCGCAGTTGAGGGGAACAAACGGTCCCTTGGCGCGGCTCGACACGTTGTGAATCGCCTGCGCGCACACCTCTTTGCCCGATCCGCTTTCGCCCGTAACAAAAACCGTCGCTGTGGAACGGCCGATGTTCCGTACCATATTATAGATGTTCTGCATCTCGGGTGATGATCCGATGAAACCTTCAAAGCCATCCTCGCCGGTTTGCGCAATATTACCGTTGGTCGCCCCGTCTTCCCGCAAGGCCGAAACGGCATTCTCGACAGCCGAAAGCAAGCGGATCTCGTCAAACGGTTTCACTAGAAAATCAAACGATCCCAGCCGCATAGCTTCGACCGCCCGGTTTATCGAGCCGTTTGCGGTTATAACAATAATCTTGACGTCCGGTTCTGTCTCGATGAATTCGGACATCAGTTCGGTCCCGTCGCCATCGGGCAGCAACAGATCGAGCAGAACTATCTTGTAGTTCGTTTTGGAAAATTTGAGGCGTGCTTCGGCAATGGTCGCAACCGAATCGATGTCGTGGCCGGACTTACGAAGTACGGTCTCATACACCATCGCCAGCGACGGAGTGTCCTCGACAAGCAAGATAGGCAAAGTCATTAAAGAATATCTATCTGTTATTGCGTCGCTAAAAAGGCCAACACCTCCGAGATACCTTTAATACACAGCATGTTCAAGGACTGCCGGTTGATTTGGCTGTCCGATTTCACCGCCAGATTTAACGCTTCGGCGCATTGTTGCAGATTGGCGCCACCGATCGAACCGCCGACCGATATCAGCGTATGGCTGGCCGCACGGATGGCCATATAGTCGCCACACACCTCTGCCTCGATTAATTTCGAGCGCATGTCACGCAGGTCGATAGCCACCTTTTTCAGAAATTCGGCCCGCATATCCGGTCCGATTGAATCGAGCAACGTATTGAATACGTCGGTGTCGATCGCGCCGACATCGCCTTCAAAACTGAACAGCGTGCTGGCATTTTCCTGCGACGGCCCCACCGGCGGGTTGGTTCCGTACATGAACGACAGGATGGAATTTCCCAGTGCGGCGATGCCCTCGATAGGCTTGGCAATAATTCCGTCCGCCCCTGCCCGTTCGATCCGTTCGCGGTGTTCGCGCATAACATAAGCTGTCAGTGCAACAAGCGGCGTTGCCGATTTATGGTCCGCGCGCCCCCGGATTTCCCGCAACACCTCCAGCCCGGATTTGCGCGGCATTTCGATATCAAGCAAAACGACGTCGAAATCCTCGCGATCAAAAAGCGCAAGCGCCGCAACCCCGTCCGAGGCAACCGCGAAGCTGGCCCCCATGGATTTCAACATCTGCGTCACCACAAGCTGGTTGGTGATGTTGTCCTCGGCCAGCAAAATGTGCAGGCTGGACAAATCCGGCAGCTTGGACGGCTCCGCCGTATCGCGGTTATTGCGTCCCTGCTCCACCGGAAAACTCAGGATGATTTCGGCCCCACCCGCCGGTTTGTTGCGCGCGACAATCGTTCCACCCATCCCCCGCACCAGCGAATTGGCAATATACAGCCCCAACCCCGACCCCGGCTTTGTGGAATTTTCGGGCCGGCCGCGAAACTGGAACAGCCGTTCCAGCGCCGCTTCGCTGAACCCCGGACCGGAATCGGCAATACGGATTCCAAGAGTCTGTGCCCCGCTGTCGATCACCGACACCGACACCTTGCCACATGCGGAAAATTTTGTGGCGTTTCCGATCAGGTTATTGAGTATCCTGTGGAAACTGACCTTGTCACTGCTGTCCAGCCGCGGCAGGCCTTCGGGAATATCCCGAACAAACTCGGTTCCGGCCGAGCGCGCCTGCGGCTCCCAGATATCGGCGATAATCCGAAGTTCGCGCGACGGATCGATCGGCTTGCCGGAATTTTCCGCGCCCGTCGGATCATCACCCATTTCAAACGCCAGATTCAACAGCTCTTGCAATAATCGCGAAGATTCGATTGCGCGGTCAAGATTTCCCTGTGACCTTTCGGGCAATCCGGCACGGTCAATGGTTTCAAGACTGCCAAGAACACCCGCAAGGGAGGAGCGCAAGTCATGGGAAAGCAACACAAAATTATGTTTGCTATCCTCGTTTCGCGACGTTCCGCCCGTTTTGACGTATTCGTTCATGCCATCAATATCCTGTCACAGCCAACCACCCGATACAGCACCCCTACCGGTTGTTCTATATTTTAACATACACCCCCTGAAGGTAAATTGCACATTAATTTTCACGCAATTTGCCGATAAACCAACTGGCGGAGTTCCTGAAAATCCAGCGGCAATTCAATCACAAAATCGAACGCCTCCGAATTGATCGGGCTGCCGAGTGCGACAAACAGGGCATCAGGGTGATTTTTCACAGCCGATTGCAAATGCGCGGACTCGAACCCGTTTCCGGCCTCGACAAGAATGATATGCACTTCGTCGGTGCTGTCCCCGTCCACAAAGCACACTTGATCGCCCTTCAACGCAGCGCGACAAATCGCACCCATTGCATCGTTAGCCGCCAGGACACCGACATTGAGGCTGCTGATATCGAACACTTCGACAGGCACGCTGGCGACCACGCAAATGCTGTTGCCCGCGGGATTGTCCACCTTGATAGACCCGCACATTTTATCGATCAACCCGCGCGCGATCGCCGGGCCAAGGGCATCGGTGGCGAATTTGTCGCCGTCGCGAAATTCGGTGCCCAGAATCAGGTCGGGCATCCACTCGCCACCGTCGGACGCATAGTCGAAAGTCAGGCGCATCACCAGTTCGTCGCCGACGCAGTCGAAATCCACCTGCGTCTGCCCAGTTCCAGCGGTTTCTACGATGTACTGGATAAGGTGGCCAAACGCCTGACGTAGCCGGCGAAAATCGGCCCTGAGCCGCTTCGGACAATCCTGCGAGACGGAAATGCCGAGATTTACGCCCTCGCGCCGCGCAAGCGGCGCAAACCGGTCCTCGATCGCTCTGGCCAGATGGCAAATCTCGAACGGCTTGGAATCCAGCGTGATATCGTCGGCCTGTAGCGCGCTGAAATCCAGAATATCGGCCAGCAAAGCAACCATCTGCTGCGCCGAATGTTCGGCCTGTTGAATAAGGTTGCGCTGGCGTGCATGGGTTTCGTTCTGCTTGGACAATGCCAGCAGCCCCAGAACCCCGTTCATCGGCGTCCTGAGTTCGTGACTCATCATGGTCAGAAACTGTGACTTGGCCCGGCTGGCCTTGTCGGCAGCAACGGCCAGCAGCCGGTTGGCCTCGGCCAGTCGTTTGAATTTCCGGCTTTCCCTGTCGATATAGCCGACCGCAAACAGCGCAACGACCGTCGCAAGCGAAAACAGCATCAGCGTGCGATTCACGC
>CAZDLV010000087.1:0-9031 GCA_964506345.1 uncultured Rhodobacterales bacterium
ATCCTGCATGCCTCCGCCAAAATGCGCGACCACGAAGAGGCCAGCCCCAACCTGCCCGGCATTTCCGCAACCGTCACCCGCCCGCGCGCCGTAACCGTGCAGTACACGGACGAAACCGGCACGCAGGTCGAACGGGATTTCGTCAATCTGTGGGCCACATCCATACAACACCAGATCGACCACCTCGACGGCAAGCTGTTCGTTGACCGCCTGAAACCGGTCAAGCGGCGTATGTTGCTGGCCCGTCACGCAAAAAACATGAAGCGGAGCCGGAAATGAAAATCGTTTTCATGGGGACACCCGATTTCTCGGTCCAGCCTTTGCAAGCGTTGCTGAACGCCGGACACCGGGTGGTGGCCGTCTATACCCAGCCGCCGCGCCGCGCCGGTCGCGGCAAAAAACCCCGCCCCTCGCCGGTCCAGACCTTTGCCGAAACCGCCGGCCTGCCGGTTTTCCATCCGACGAACTTCAAATCCCCCGACGACCGTAATACCTTCGTCTCCCACTATGCCGATATCGCTGTCGTCGTCGCCTACGGCCTGATCCTGCCACAGGAAATCCTCGACGCCCCGCACGCCGGTTGCCTGAACATCCACGCCTCGCTATTGCCACGCTGGCGCGGCGCCGCCCCGATCCAGCGCGCGATTATGGCCGGCGACGCACAAACCGGCGTCTGCATCATGCAAATGGAGGCCGGCCTCGACACCGGTCCCGTGCTTGCCGTTGCCAAAACCGCGATCGCGCCTACCGACACCTACGCCACGCTGCACGACCGGTTGTCACAATCCGGCGCATCGTTAATCGTGCAAACGCTCGACACCCTCGGCACCCTCGCCGCGACACCACAAAACGACGCGAACGCGACCTACGCCCGAAAAATCGACAAATCCGAATCCCGCATCGACTGGGAAAATCCCGCCGCCAATGTGGACCGCCTCATTCGCGGCATCTCGCCGTTTCCGGGCGCATGGTTCGACCTCGACGGCCAGCGCATAAAGGTTCTCGCCAGCGCGGTAACCGGTGGCGCGGGTGCGCCCGGCACCGTTCTGGACGACGCACTCGAAATCGCCTGCGGCACCGGTGCCGTGCGTCTTTTACACCTGCAAAAGCAGGGGAAAAAACCGCAAGACGCCAAAACATTTTTGCTCGGGACAAAAATCCCTCAAGGAACTATACTGGGCTAACGCCCCCGGATCACCACAGGAGCATCCATGTTTTTCGCATTTTTCGGTTCCCTGATTATCGGCGGAATAGTCGGATATGCGTCCGAGAAATGGCGCATCACCCGAAACGGCTACCTGGCCAGCATCATTATCTGCCTTGGCGGTGTGGTTCTGTTTTTCATGGTCCGCATCATGTTCGGCTTCAGCTTCGGCAGCGCCGGTCTCGATGCTCTTGCCGGATCGGCCGGCGCACTCGTGATCGTGCCGACGGCGGGGCGGCGCAGATAGCCCGCGGCGCTATTTTCGCACCCAGTCGGGCGTGCGCCTGGCAAAAAACGCCTCGATTCCCTCACGCGCCTCTTCCTGCTCCCAGGTATCGGCCAGCCGCGCGACCGTTCCGGCAATAACCTCCGCGTCGATTGTCACACCCAGACTTCGAACAAGCGCCTTGGTCGCGGCCACCGCCTTGGGCGCGACCTGCATAAACCGCGCCACCTCGGCCTCTATTTCCGCATCCGAATCGTCCACAACCCGCGAGACAAGCCCGATAGACTCCGCCGCCGGCGCATCGAATATACGCGCAGACAGCGCATATTCCCGCGCTTTGTTTTCACCTATTCTCGCGAAAACATAGGGGCTAATTGTTGCCGGAATCAAACCTAGTTTCGTTTCCGTCAGGCCGAAAACCGGTTTTTTCGAACATATTGCCAGATCACAAACCGAAATCAACCCTACGCCACCACCAAAAGCATTACCGTGAATCCGTGCAATCACCGGCTTGGGCAGAACGTTCCAGCGATACAACATATCCGCAAGTTTTGTGGCCCCGGCGATCCGTTCCGCGCGGCTGGCGCGCATCTGCTCTGCCATCCACGCCAAATCGCCGCCAGCGCAAAAACTTTCCCCGTGCGCGCCCAGGATCACGACCCTGACAGCGCCATCGCCGGCCAACTTGTCGGCCACACCGGTCATCTCGGCAATCATGCGCGCCGACAGCGCGTTGTGTTTGTCCGGTCGGTTCAAAAAAACCCGCGCAACGCCGCGTGCGTCCACCTTGACATCAATCGTTTCAAACTGCATTCGCATTCCCCCGCAAACTGCGCGCAAATTCCGCCACTGCCACCAGCATTTCCCGATCCAGACCGGTATCATACCCGTTGCGCTCCAACAAAGTCGCCACAGCAACCGTATCGACATTTCCTTTCGCCCCGGGCGCATACGGGCACCCCCCCAGTCCGGCGATCGAGGAATCGAAAACCCGCACCCCCATCGTCAGACTGGCCGCAATATTGTCCAGCGCCCGGTCATTCGTATCGTGGTAATGCCCGGCAATCCGGTCGGCCGGAACACGCTTCAAAACCGCATCGAGCATCCGGCGAATACTATCCGGCGTCCCCGCGCCGACAGTGTCCCCCAGGCTAACCTCGTAACACCCGGCATCGCACAGATATCCCGCGACCTCTGCAACATCGCCGGGCGCCGTCGGCCCATCGAACGGACAGTCCGTGACGCAGGATACATATCCACGTACCTGCACATTATCCGCAGTTGCCGCTGAAATAATGGGCGAAAAACGTTCGAAACTTTCCTTAATCGAACAATTTATGTTTTTTCTCGAAAACCCTTCGGATGCCGACGCAAATATCGCAACCTCGGTTGCCCCGGCAGCGATTGCCGCGTCATACCCACGCAAATTCGGCGTAAGGGCCGAGTATACGACCCCGGATTTGCGCGAAATACCGGCCAGAACCTCGGCCGCGTCCGCCATTTGCGGAACCCACTTCGGGCTAACGAAACTGGTCACCTCGATATGTGAAAACCCGCACGCGGACAGCCGGTCCACCAACGCGATTTTCTCGAGCGCAGGAATAATCCGCGCCTCGTTCTGCAGGCCGTCCCGCGGCCCCACCTCGAATATACGAACACGTTCAGCCATCATCCTGCTCCAGCATCACAAGAACCCCACCGGTATCCACCTGATCCCCGACGCCAACTGCGATTTCACGAACATTTCCGTTACACAATGCCGTCAGGGTATGCTCCATCTTCATGGCCTCGACCACCGCAACCGCATCTCCTTTTGCGACACGATCACCGACCTGCACATGCAAATGCTTGACACACCCCGGCATGGGCGAAACCACAACTTCGGGGTTGGCATGACTCTCGCTGGAAACGGCACTATGTGTTTTTATTTCAACATGATAGCTGCGTCCGGCATCAAAAATCGCAACGCCGTCTCCGACACGCACGCAGGCAACATTCCGGCGCGCACCGTCCAGCGTCACAGCCAACATACCGTCCCGCAGGGCCGCAATCTCCATACCGGCCTCGCGATCATCCAGCGTAACGGAAACGGTTCCTGCATCCCGCACGACGACCTGCACCTCCCGCTCCTCCTCGCGACACACAAGCCGGCAATTCCGCACCAGCGGGCGCCATAACACCCAGCCAGCCAAACCGGCATCAAAAGGCGCGCCCAGCGCAACGGCTGCCGCCAACCGCCAGATTTCATCGGGAACCGGCGCATCCGGCACGAGATCACCAAGGTCCCGCTCGATCAACCCCGTATCCATTTCCGCCGCGGCAAAGCCCGCATTCCGGCACAGCGCGGACAAAAACTCCAGATTGGTAACCGTCCCCGCAACATGCGTTTCGTCAATTGCCCGCTCAAGCATCCCCAGCGCAATATCTCGGCTCCCCCCGTGCACCGTAATCTTGGCAATCATCGGGTCATACCAAGGGGTTATGGCATCGCCTTCACGCACACCGCTATCGATGCGCGCCCTTTCGGAAAACGCCAGATGTTCCAGTTTCCCCGTCGCTGGCAGAAACCCGGCAGGCACATCTTCTGCATAAATCCGCGCCTCGAACGCATGACCGTTCACCGTTAAACTATCCTGTTTCAACGGCAGGGCTTCGCCGCTTGCGACCCGCAATTGCCACTCGACCAGATCAACACCCGTAATCGCTTCTGTCACCGGATGCTCCACCTGCAAGCGGGTGTTCATTTCCATAAACCAGAACCGGTCCGGCCGCAGCCCGTCCGAGGCATCAACAATAAATTCCACTGTTCCCGCCCCGCTATAGGACACCGCCTTGGCACACCGCACAGCCGCATCGCCCATCGCCGCCCGCATCTCAAACGTCATCCCGGGCGCAGGCGCTTCCTCGATCACTTTCTGGTGTCGCCGTTGTAACGAGCAGTCCCGCTCGAACAGATGCACCACATTACCGTGATCATCGCCAAACACCTGAATTTCGATATGGCGCGGCGTCGTAACCCACTTTTCAACCAGACAACTTGCATCCCCGAACGAAGCCATCCCCTCGCGCTGCGCCCCTTCCAGCGCGGCGTGAAAATCCACCGGCCGCTCGACCTTGCGCATACCCTTGCCGCCGCCACCGGCGCGTGCCTTGATCAGCACCGGATAGCCTATTTGCTCCGCTTCACCGGCCAGAAAATCCGCGTCCTGATTGTCCCCGTGATACCCCGGAACCACCGGAACGCCGGCCTTTTCCATCAGCGTTTTCGCCGCATCCTTCAACCCCATCGCCCGAATGGCATCCGCCGACGGCCCGATAAATCGCAGGCCCGCCGCGTTAACCGATTCGACGAAGTCCGGGTTCTCGGACAGAAAACCATAGCCGGGGTGGATCGCCTCTGCCCCGGATTTCAGGGCCGTTTCGATAATTACGTCGCCTTTCAGGTAACTTTCCGAAACCGACGGCGGCCCGATACGATAGGCTTCATCCGCCATCGCCACATGGCGCGCATCTGCATCCGCATCCGAATAAACTGCCACCGTCCGCACGCCCATTTTACGCGCTGTCTCGATCACCCGACAGGCAATTTCCCCGCGGTTTGCGATCAGAATTTTGGTTAACATCGCGCGCCCTCCTACATCCGGAACACGCCGAAATGCGTGTCCTCTATTGGCGCGTTCAACGCCGCCATCAGTGACAGCGCCAGCACATCGCGGGTTTTGCGCGGATCAATCACCCCGTCATCCCAGAGCCGTGCCGAAGCATACAGCGGATGCGACTGCCGCTCGAACATCTCGATCGTCGGACGCTTGAATTCCGCTTCCTCCTCCACCGACCACGTCCCGCCCTTGCGCTCGATTCCATCGCGTTTTACGGTTGCCAGAACACCCGCCGCCTGCTCTCCGCCCATCACGGAAATCCGCGAATTCGGCCATGTCCACAGGAACCGCGGCGAATAGGCCCGCCCCGCCATGCCATAGTTTCCGGCCCCGAAAGAGCCGCCCACCAACATGGTAATTTTAGGCACCTTCGTCGTCGCTACCGCCGTTACCAGCTTGGCCCCGTGTCGCGCGATTCCCTCGGCCTCGTATTTTTGTCCCACCATGAAACCGGTGATATTTTGCAGAAACACCAGCGGAATTTTTCTTTGTGAACAAAGCTCTACAAAATGCGCGCCCTTGACTGCGCTTTCCGAAAACAACACCCCGTTGTTGGCAACAATCCCCACCGGCACCCCCATCACATGGGCAAAGCCACAAACCAGAGTCATGCCGTAGCGCGCCTTGAATTCATCGAACCTCGACCCGTCCACCACCCGCGCAATCACCTCGCGAATGTCATAGGGCGTCTTCAAATCCGCCGGCACCACACCCAGAATCTCGGCTGGATCATAGGCCGGCTCCTCGGGCGTTTGCAGCATCACGGTATCGGGTCTGCGCCGGTTCAGGTTGCCCAGTGCCACGCGCGCCAGCACCAGCGCGTGTTCGTCGTTTTCCGCCAGATAATCCGCCACACCGGACAGGCGCGTATGCACATCGCCCCCGCCCAGATCCTCGGCCGAGACAACCTCGCCCGTCGCCGCCTTGACCAGCGGCGGACCGGCCAGAAAAATTGTTCCTTGTTCCTTAACGATTATCGTCACATCCGACATCGCCGGCACATAGGCCCCGCCCGCCGTGCAACTGCCCATCACCACGGCAATCTGGGGAATCCCCTTGGCCGACATGTTCGCCTGATTGAAAAAAATCCGCCCGAAATGGTCCCGGTCGGGGAAAACCTCGTCCTGCTGCGGCAGGTTCGCACCGCCGGAATCGACCAGATAGACGCAAGGCAGCCCGTTCTGCTCGGCAATTTCCTGCGCCCTTAAATGTTTCTTAACCGTCATCGGGTAATAGGTGCCGCCCTTGACTGTGGCATCGTTGCAAACCACCATCACCTCGGCCCCGTGCACCCGCCCGATACCGCAGATCAGCCCCGCACCCGGCGCCGCGCCCTCATACATGTCATGCGCCGCCGTCGCCCCGATTTCCAGAAATGGCGAGCCCGCATCCAGCAGCCCGGCAACGCGGCGCCGTGGCAGCATCTTGCCCCGCGACAGGTGCCGCTCGCGCGCCCGCTCGCCACCACCGACCGCCGCCGCTTCGGCCGCCGCGGCAATCTCGGCCAGCGCCGCCTCGTGCGCCGCCACATTGGCCCTGAACCCTTCGGAACCCGCGACCAGTTTTGATTTTATCATATTCAATACACTACCCGTTTCGCCCATAATTCAATCGTGCGTTCTGCTGTTTTGCCCCGCAGACATCCGGCGCCAACCGGATAGCGCATCGAACCGCTGCCCCAGATTGCCGCCTGACTGGCACACTCCGCATCCCGATAGGCCACCCAGATCCGTTGCGCGGCACGCAAACTTTCGACGCGGATTGCATATTCGGGGGCATATTCCCGTTCGTCGGCGTCCATCCCCTCGAAATCCTTGAGCGTCGCCTGATATTCCTCGTTCAGCAACACGTCCCACGTCTGGTATTCCGCCAGAATACAGCTGGTCATGCCAAGGTTGGATTCGCCGCCCTTTTCGGTTTGCATGCACTGTTCCGACACCTGCCCCTCGCAGGCCGCCTTGCCATCGGTCGAATCGGCGGCGTCGTAACAGGCGCGCAATGCCGGCAACATCCACGGACGTTCCTCCCCCGTATCTTGCGCCAGCGACGCCGTGGCCAACAAAACAAAAATAAAAATAAATCGTATCATTTTGCGCCTCTCGTCACCCTGTCACCTTCATCAACTCGCGTCCGATCAGCATCCGCCGGATTTCCGAGGTCCCCGCCCCGATCTCCATCAGCTTCGCATCGCGCATGATCCGGCTCAGCGGCGAGTCATTCATGAACCCCGCGCCGCCCATCGCCTGCACCCCCTGCACCGCGATCTCCATCGCTTTTTCCGAGGCATACAACACACAGGCCGCCGCATCCTGCCGCGTCACCTCGCCCCGATCGCAGGATTTCGCCACCTCGTAGACATAGGCCCGCGCCGAATTCATCGCCGTATAGATATCGGCGATCTTTCCCTGCATCAGCTGGAAATTCCCGATGCTTTCACCAAACTGCTTGCGTTCGTGCATATAGGGCATGATGTGATCCAGCACCGCGTGCATGATCCCGACCCCGATCCCCGACAGCACCACGCGCTCGTAATCCAGACCGGACATCAGCACATTCACGCCCTTGCCTTCCTCGCCCAGCACGTTCCCGAACGGGATTTCCACATCCTCGAAAACCAGCTCGGCAGTGTTCGAACCACGCATCCCCAGCTTGTCGAAATGCGCGCTGGTGGAAAACCCCTTCATGGTTTTCTCGACGATAAACGCCGTCATCCCGCGCGACCCCGCCGCCGGATCGGTCTTGGCATAGACCACCAGCGTATCCGCGTCCGGCCCGTTGGTGATCCAGTATTTCGTGCCGTTCAGCACATAACGGTCATTCTTTTTCTCGGCCCGCAGCTTCATCGACACCACGTCCGAACCGGCCCCCGCCTCCGACATCGCCAGCGCCCCGACGTGTTCCCCCGAAATCAGCCCGGGCAGATATTTCGTCTTCTGCTCATGCGTCCCGTTCAGCTTGATCTGGTTCACGCACAGGTTCGAATGCGCCCCGTAAGACAGCGAGACCGAGGCCGAAGCCCGTGCAATCTCCTCCACCGCCACCGTATGTGCCAGATACCCCATACCCGCGCCGCCGTATTCCTCGGGCACCGTGATACCCAGCAGCCCCAGCTCCCCCATTTCGCGCCACAGTTCGGGCGGAAAATTGTTGTTGGCGTCGATTTCGGCGGCCATCGGCGCAACGCGCTCCTGCGCCCAGCGATGCACCATATCGCGCAGCGCCTCCACATCCTCTCCACAGGCAAAATTCATCGAGGCAGTAAACATGGCGGATTCCTTTCGGGCAGTGATACCCGAACAACTGAACATATGTTCAGTTAACAATCAAGCCATTTATGTTCCGGCCCGCACGCGATTGTTTCTTGACTTGCCAGCCACAAGCCGGACGATACCCCCGACACATCAAAGGGGATTCCACATGAAAAAACTCTGGACCAACGCCATCGACATGCCGCCTGTCTGGCTGGTTTTCTATATGGCTATCGCGTGGCTGCAAAGCGGCCTGTGGAATCCGGCGGCGCTCTCTGCCACTTTCATAACCACCGCCGGATGGATCCTTGTCGGCGCCGGCATCCTGCTGATGACCGCCGCCATCTGGATGTTTCTGAAACACAAAACCCCGGTGGTTCCCAAACGGACACCGGCAAACATCCTGACGCGCGGCCCTTATGCCCTGTCGCGCAACCCGATCTATCTGGCCGACACCCTGATCCTGACCGGCTTCATCCTGACCATCGGCGCCACACTGTCCCTGCTGCTGGTCCCGATATTCGTCTGGACCATCACCAAGCGCTTCATCGAAGGCGAAGAGTCACATATCCTCGCCGAATTCGGCGACGAATACGCGACTTACTGCAAAAAAACCCGCCGCTGGATATAGCAGGCCCCAGGGCGGTGACCCGTAAACCCCGCGCCGCCAGCGTGAATATCGCGAAATATCAGC
>CAZDLV010000088.1:0-8824 GCA_964506345.1 uncultured Rhodobacterales bacterium
CGCCCTTCGCCTTGCCCGCATCCAGACCGGAGCGGATCCGGTGATGGGGCTGGCAGCCGAAAACTTCTAATCCACAAACAGGGGATAAACCGATGGCGTTTCACAATCTCGAATCAGGATGGATGACGGACGAGCATAGAATGCTCGAGGAAATGACCCACGAATTTATCGCCGAAAAATGGACGCCCCGTTTCGAAAAATGGCGCAAACAGGGCGAGATGGACCGCGAAACATGGCAGGAGGCCGGCGAACTCGGCCTTCTGTGTGCCTCCATCCCCGAGGAATACGGCGGTGCCGGTGGCGATTTCGGCCATGACGCGGTGATCTATCTGGAGGCAGGGCGCGCCAATCTGGCAAGCTGGGGCAACGGCATCCATTCCGGCATCGTCGCCCACTACATTCTGGCATACGGCACCGAGGAACAGAAACAGCGCTGGTTGCCGAAAATGGCCACCGGCGAACTGGTGGCGGCGCTGGCGATGACCGAACCCTCGGGCGGCTCGGACATGCAGAACATCAAGACCCGCGCGATCATGGACGGCAATGTCTATCGCATGAACGGCTCGAAAACCTTCATCACCAACGGGCAGCACGCCGACCTGATCCTTGTGGCCTGCAAGACCGACCCCAACGAAAAGGCGAAAGGCGTGTCCCTGATCATGGTCGAAACCGCCGAGGCCGAGGGCAAAGGCTTCACCCGTGGCCGCAACCTCGACAAGATCGGGCTGAAGGCGGCGGATACGTCCGAACTGTTCTTCGACAACGTGGAAATCCCGCCGGAAAACCTGCTCGGCACCGAGGAGGGTCAGGGGTTCTACCAGATGATGCAGCAGCTTCCGCAAGAACGGCTGATCATCGGCTGCGGCGCGGTCGGCGCGATGGAGGGCGGCGTGGCCCTGACGATTGACTACTGCAAGGAACGCGAAGCCTTCGGCGGCCCGCTGACGCAATTCCAGAACACCCGTTTCAAACTGGCCGAGGCCAAAACGAACACCGTCGTCGCCCGCACCTTCCTCGATGCCTGCATCAGTGCGCACCTGAAGGGCGAACTGACCGTGGAAACCGCGGCAATGAACAAATACTGGTTGTCGGACCTGCAATGCCAGGTGCTGGACGAATGCCTGCAACTGCATGGCGGCTATGGTTTCATGCAGGAATATCCGATCGCCGAAATGTGGACCGATGCGCGGGTGCAGCGGATTTACGGCGGCACCAACGAAATCATGAAGGAACTGATTGCGAGGAACCTGTAGCGCTATGAGTATTTAGGCAAAAAAGAACGCGCCCCTGCCACAGGGTTCAGGCGACAGGGGCGGCTTCTTCTTTGACGGCCATCGGCTCTCCAGCCTGTACCGCGAGGGGAGCATGGCGCCACAGGGTTAAGAACAGGTTAACACCCTCTTCTTTGCAAAATACTCGAATCCGACGCCGACAACCGGCGCACATGGGGAGAATATAAAATGACGATGCAGCTTTATTGTTTCGGTGAATCCGGCAATTCCTACAAGGCGGCGCTGACCATGACCCTTGCGGGTGTGGAATGGGAGCCGGTCTATGTGGACTTTTTCAAGGGCACGACACGCACCGACGAATACCGCGAGCTGAACGTAATGGGCGAGGCTCCGGTGCTGGTGGACGGGGATTTCACCCTGACGCAATCGGGCGCCATTCAGGAATACATCATCGAACAGACCGGCAAGCTCGGCGGCAAGGACAAGCGCGAGCATCTGGAGGTGCTGCGCTGGATGTTCTGGGACAACCACAAGCTCTCGTCGCAGGCGGGCATGACCCGTTTCCTGATGAACTTCCTGCCCGAAGACAAACGCCCGCAGCCGGTGATCGACTTCATGCAGGGGCGGCTCAAATCGGCCTATGCCACGCTGGACACCGCCCTTGCAGGGCGCGACTGGCTGGTGGGCGAGGCGATCTCGGCCGCCGATACCGCCTGTTGCGGCTATCTCTATTACCCCGAGCCTTTCGGGTTCGACCGTAAAGACTACACCAATATCGACGTCTGGCTGGACCGCATCGCGGCGCAGCCGGGCTGGAAACACCCTTATGACATGATGCCCGGCTCGCCAGCCGACCGGGCCTGATTTCCAACGGAGGATACGATGAACGACGCCTATATCTATGACGCTGTGCGCAGCCCGCGCGGCAAGGGCCGCAAGGACGGCGCGTTGCAGGAGGTCACCTCGGTGCGCCTGTCGGCCGAGATCCTGAACGCCATCAAGGACCGCAACAATCTGGACACGAAACAGATCGAGGATGTGATCTGGGGCAACGTCACGCAGGTCGGGGAACAGGGCGGCTGTCTGGCGCGCTCTGCCGTGCTGTATTCGGATTTCGACGAGCAGGTGCCCGGCGTTTCGATCAACCGTTTCTGTGCCAGCGCTATCGAGGCCACCAACATGGCCGCCAATCAGGTGCGCGGCGGGGCCGGCGACGCCTATGTTTCCGGCGGGGTTGAAATGATGGGTCGTGTGCCGATGGGGTCTGACGGGGCGGCGATTGCTGTTGATCCGACGCTGGCGATGAAAACCTATTTCGTGCCGCAGGGGATTTCGGCGGATATCATTGCCACCGAATACGGGTTTACCCGCAACGACGTGGACGCGCTGGCGGTGGAATCCCAGCGCCGCGCCCAGATCGCCTGGGACGAGGGCCGCTTCGACAAGTCGATCATCACCATCCGCGACCAGAACGGCATCCCGATTCTGGACCGCGACGAATACATGCGCCCGCAGACCGACATGCAGTCGCTCGGCGCGCTCAAGGCCAGCTTCAAGGACATGGGCGAGGTCATGCCCGGTTTCGACAAGGTCGCGATGCTGAAATACCCGCATCTGGAAAAGATCAACCATGTGCATCACGCCGGAAATTCGTCGGGCATCGTCGACGGCTCTGCCGCGATTCTGGTCGGCAACAAGGAATTCGGCATCCGTAACGGCCTGAAACCGCGCGCCCGTATCCGCGCCACCGCCAAGATCGGCACCGACCCGACGATCATGTTGACCGGACCGGTTCCCGCCACCGAAAAAATCCTGCGCGAGAGCGGTATGAGCATCAGCGACATCGATATTTTCGAGGTCAACGAAGCCTTCGCCGCCGTGGTTCTGCGGTTCATGCAGGCCTTCAATGTCGAGGACAGCAAGGTCAACGTCAACGGCGGCGCCATCGCCATGGGGCACCCGCTGGGCGCCACCGGCGCGATGATCATCGGCACCGCGCTGGACGAGCTGGAACGCAGCGGCAAGGGCACGGCGCTGGCCACCTTGTGCATCGCGTCCGGCATGGGCGCGGCAACCATCATTGAACGTGTGTAAGGAGCGGGATCATGAGCGAAGATTTCAAATATAACGTGGATGCCGACGGCGTTGCCTTCATCACATGGGACGTGCCGGGCAAAAGCATGAACGTCATGTCCCGCGCAGGCTTCGAACTGCTGGACACCCTGATGGACAAGGCACTGGCCGACGATGCGGTCAAGGGCATCGTCATCACCTCGGCGAAAAAGGATTTCGCGGGGGGGATGGACCTGAACGTGCTGGGCGCGATCCGCGAGGAAGCGGGCGACAATCCGGCCGAGGGGCTGTTCAACTTCACCATGGAAGGCCACCGCGTCCTGCGCAAGATCGAGCGTGCGGGCATGGAGCCGAAAACCAACAAGGGCGGCAAGCCGGTGGCCTGGGCCTCGCCCGGCACCGCTGCGGGTATCGGCACGGAAATCGGCCTTGCCTGCCATCGCCGTTTCGTCGCCGACAATCCCAAGGCCAAGATCGGCCTGCCGGAGATCCTCGTCGGGATTTTCCCCGGCGCGGGCGGCACCACGCGGCTGGTGCGGATGATGGGGGCCATGGCCGCCTCGCCGCTGCTGCTGGAGGGCAAGATGCTGGCACCGGCCAAGTCGAAAGCCGCCGGTGTGATCGACGAGGTGGTCCCCGCCGACGAGCTGATCGCGCGGGCCAAAGACTGGGTGCTGAATGCCAGCCACGACGACATCATCAAACCGTGGGACAAGAAGGGCTATAAAATGCCCGGCGGGGCGCCCTACCATCCGGCGGGATATATGACCTTTGTCGGGGCCTCGGCCATGGTGCATGCGAAAACGCAGGGTGTCTATCCGGCGGCCAAGGCGCTGCTGGCGGCGGTCTACGAAGGGGCGCTGGTCGATTTCGACACAGCGCTGAAGATCGAGGCCCGCTGGTTCACATCGGTTCTGATGAATCCCAGTTCCAGCGCCATGATCCGCTCGCTGTTCATCAACAAGCAGGCGCTGGAAAAAGGCGCGGTGCGCCCCGATGTGCCGGACCAGTCGGTGAAGAAACTCGGGATTCTCGGCGCCGGCATGATGGGCGGCGGTATCGCCTATGTTGCGGCCAAGGCCGGTATTCAGGTCGTGCTGATCGATCGGGATCAGGATGCTGCGGACAAAGGCAAGGCCCATGTCGACGGCATTTTGCAAGGTGGCGTCAAACGCAAGAAAGTCACTGCGGAAAAGGCCGCCGGAATTCTGGATCGTGTGTTGGCCACAACCGACTACGAAGCCCTGCAAGGCTGTGATCTGGTCGTCGAGGCGGTGTTCGAG
This sequence comes from uncultured Rhodobacterales bacterium, assembly GCA_964506345.1. Classification (GTDB taxonomy): domain Bacteria; phylum Pseudomonadota; class Alphaproteobacteria; order Rhodobacterales; family Rhodobacteraceae; genus NORP23. The sequence continues at coordinate 4,589 of CAZDLV010000088.1, forward strand.
GATGTGGGCGTCAAGGCCGACGTCACCAAACGCGCCGAAGCGCAGCTGGGTGACGACGCGATTTTCGCGACCAACACATCCACTCTGCCGATCACCGAACTGGCCAAGGCCAGCCGCTCGGCCGGCGATTTCATCGGCATCCACTTCTTTTCCCCTGTGGACAAGATGCTGCTGGTCGAGATCATCAAGGGCAGAAAAACCGGCCCGCGCGCCGTGGCAAAGGCGCTGGATTTCGTGCGCCAGATCCGCAAGACGCCGATCGTGGTCAACGATGCGCGCTTCTTCTATGCCAACCGCTGCATCATCCCCTATATCAACGAGGGCGTGCGAATGGTCAGCGAGGGTGTCTATCCGGCCACTATCGAAAATGCTGCCAAGCAGCTTGGCTTCCCGCTCGGGCCGTTGCAGTTGAACGACGAAACCTCGATCGATCTGGGCGTCAAGATCGCCAAAGCCACCAAGGCGGCTATGGGCGATGCCTATGACGACAGCGCCGACGAGGTTCTGTTCAAACTGTTCGATGAAGGACGCCTGGGCCGCAAGTCCCGGTCGGGGTATTACGATTATGACGACAAAGGAAAACGTCAGGGGTTCTGGGAAGGCCTGCGCGACAACTGGCCGCCCAAGGCCGATCAGCCGGATTTCATGGACATCAAGCACCGTCTTGCCATGATCCAGACGCTGGAGGCCGTGCGCGCACTGGAAGAAGGCGTGCTGGAGGACATCCGCGAAGGCGACGTCGGCGCGATCCTCGGCTGGGGTTTTATGCCGTGGTCGGGCGGTCCGTTCAGCTGGCTGGACATCCTCGGCGCGGGCAAAGCGGTGGAAATCTGCGATGACCTGAAGGCGAAATACGGCAAGCGGTTCGAGGCCCCTGCCCTGCTGCGCGAAATGGCCCAAAAGGGCGAGAGCTTCTATGGGCGGTTTGGTGCCGATAGCAAAGCGGCCTGACGGGACGGCGGTTTTGGCGGGTCGCGAAGGTTTCGCGGCCCGTTTTTTGTGGCCGACATGTCCATAAAACCGGTTTAATGGTTTCGAACGGTTTCGGATAACACGCTGTAATACCACAATTAATACCCACTCAACCCGCACAGGCGCAGCCCCAGATCCGGCGCACAACATATCCACTAAACCGGTTTAGTGGTTGTCAAATCCCCGCCAATCCCCCGCTCACGGCTTGTTTCATATCTGTTTCAGCCGGATATTAACCGTTGAAACCCTACACTGCGGCAACGTAGACCTCGGACAGAGGCAAAAACCCGACGGCAGGAGAATATCATGTGTGGCATCGTAGGCATTCTGGGCAACCGCCCCGCGACTCCGGTAATCATGGAGACCCTGCACCGTCTGGAATACCGCGGCTATGACAGTGCCGGAATTGCCACGCTGGACGAGGGAAAAATGCAAAGCCGCCGCGCGGTCGGCAAGTTGGCCGAACTGGGAACCATGCTCGCGGAACAGTCCCTTTCCGGCACCAGCGGCATCGGCCACACCCGCTGGGCCACCCACGGCGCCGCCAATGTGGAAAACACCCACCCGCACCGCGCAGGATCTGTGGCCGTGGTCCACAACGGCATTATCGAGAATTTTCGCGAACTGCGCGACGAACTGACGGCCGAAGGCGTGAACTTCGCCTCGGACACCGACACCGAGGTCGTTCCGCAACTCTGCGCCCGCTACATCGCCGAGGGCAAAACCCCGGTCGAGGCCGCCGCCGCAACGCTGGCCCGCCTGCAAGGGGCCTTCGCGCTGGGGTTCCTGTTCGAGGGGGAGCACGACCTGATGATCGCCGCCCGTCGCGGTTCGCCGCTGGCCATCGGGCACGGGGACGGAGAAATGTTCATCGGCTCCGACGCGCTGGCGCTGGCGCCGCTCACCAACCGCATCACCTATCTGGAAGAGGGCGACTGGGCCGTCCTGACCCGTGCCGGTGCCGAGATTTTCGATGCCCTCGGCAATCCGGTCGAACGGGAATTGCGTATCGTCAATGTCGATCAGGTGATGATCGACAAGGGCAGCTACCGCCACTTCATGGCCAAGGAGATTCACGAACAACCCTCCGTCATGGCCTTCGCCCTGTCGCACTATCTGAACCCTGATCGCACCGCCGTTTCCCTGCCTGTTGATATCGACTTTGCGCGGTTTGACCGGTTGGTTCTGGTGGCTTGCGGCACGGCCTTCTATGCGTGCAATGTCGCAAAATACTGGTTCGAACAGATCGCGGGCATTCCGGTGGAAATCGACGTGGCATCCGAATTTCGCTACCGCGCGCCGCCGATCACCGACAAGGTCGGCGCGATATTTATCAGCCAGTCGGGCGAAACAGCCGATACCCTTGCGGCCCTGCGCCATGTCAAAGGCAAAGCAGGCGCGGTGCTGGCCGTGGTCAATGTCCCCGAAAGCTCGATCAGCCGCGAGGCGGATTTTGCCTTGCAGATCATGGCCGGCCCGGAAATTTCGGTGGCTTCGACCAAGGCGTTCACCTGCCAGTTGACAGTGCTGGCCTGTCTGGCGGTTCTGGCAGCGCGACAGCGCGGTGTCATCGATACGCAGGAAGAAGCGCGGCTGGTTTCGACCCTCGCCGAGTCGCCGCGACTGGTGGCTGATGCCCTGAAACAGGAACCGGCAACCGAGGCGGCAAGCCGCGACCTTGCCAAGGCGCGCGATATCGTTTTTCTGGGCCGCGGAGCCTTGTTTCCGCTGGCCCTTGAAGGCGCGCTGAAACTTAAAGAGCTAAGCTATATCCACGCCGAAGGCTATCCGGGCGGCGAGCTGAAACACGGGCCGATCGCCCTTATCGACGATGCGGTTCCGGTAATCGTGTTCGCGCCCAGCGACGAATTGTTCGACAAAACCGTGTCCAACATGCAAGAGGTCATGGCCCGCGGCGGCAAAGTTCTGTTGATTACCGACGAAGCCGGTGCCGCCAACGCTGCCGAAGGCGTGTGGAAAACGATTGTTCTGCCACATACCGACCCGCTGGTCGCGCCGATGGTTTACGCCATTCCAGCGCAATTGCTGGCCTATCACACGGCGCTGGAAAAAGGGACCGATGTTGATCAGCCCCGCAATCTGGCGAAATCCGTTACGGTGGAATGACGCGGCTATTTCGACCCTGCGTTAGCGCAAACCGGCCTTGGTCAGGATCTTGGTCATCAGGCACCAGCCGGTCAACCCGGACTGGAACAGGTTCAGCCCGACGAATACGATAACCCAAAGCCAGCTAACCGACAGCAGGTCGATTTGACCGGACATCTGGGCCAGCAGTAAACTGACCAGAATAAACAGGCCTGCGATAGTCATGGTTAGGCGTTGTGCCGACATTGGGGACTCCCTCTGGAATTACATTGTTATATTAGTCTATACTAATATTGCATGGAAATTGCTACAAAATAATTTTGCGGGTAAATCCTCGCGGTTTCGTGACTCGCAACAACACGATACCGGCGGCGAATTCCTTGACCCTCCAGTGTCTGGAACCAATATATAAATCATGTACAGACGATTGTGCGGGTTTTCGCACGACCACTGTTTCCGGAAATAAGGAGACACGAACATGACAGATCAAACCACAACTTCCGACATGCAGCCACACGGTGACAAACCCGGCAACAACGGTCGTCGCGATTTTCTATATATTGCCACCGCGGCAACGGGCGCCGTCGCAACCGGTGCCGCCATCTGGCCGCTGGTCGACAGCATGAACGCCAGCGCCGATATCACCGCGCTATCGTCGATCGAGGTTGACGTATCGGATGTTGCCCTTGGCACCAGAATCACCGCCAAGTGGCACGGAAAACCTATTTTCATCGACCACCGGACCAAGGAACGGATCGCGCTGGCCGTTGCCGACGACAATTCGCCCACCCTGATTGATCCGGCCACCGACGCCGAGCGGGCGCAACGCCCCGAGTGGCTGGTGGTCATCGGGGTTTGCACCCATCTTGGCTGTATTCCGCTGGGTCAGGGACCATCGGATCCGGTTGGCGACTGGAGCGGCTGGTTCTGCCCCTGTCACGGTTCGGAATACGACACCGCCGGCCGGGTGCGGCGCGGTCCGGCGCCGCTGAACCTGTATCTGCCGCCATACAAATTTATTACCGACACGTTGATACGAATCGGCAACGCCTAGAATCAAAACCGCGCACACCGGTTTTCCGGTGCGCGCGGTCGCTAAAACGCCTAGTAACCGCCCTTGCGCCGGCTTTCCGGCAGGCCGGCAATCTTGCCGCCCTG
>CAZDLV010000089.1:0-8807 GCA_964506345.1 uncultured Rhodobacterales bacterium
GCTCCGCCAAGGTATCGAACAGCTTGTCCACGGCACCCTTTTCGGGCAGGTGGGCCAGGGCCTGACGCCGGGCGTGCAGCCCGCCGCGCTTGCCCAGCGTGATCAAGCGCTCGACCACGCCGCGCAGATCCTTGGCCTTCGGCAGGGTGGTGGTGATCTGCTCGTGCTTGATCAGGGCCACCGACAGGTTGGCGAACATCGCCTTGCGGTGGGCGCTGTCGCGGTTGAACTTCCGCCCTTTTTTGCGGTGACGCATGACTTAATCTCCCGTCGTCGGGCCGCGGCCCCCCAGGGCCGACGCGTGCTCGACGCTCAGTAATTCTCTTCCAGGCGCTTGGCCAGATCCTCGATGTTCTCCGGCGGCCAGCCCGGCACTTCCATGCCGAGGCGCAGGCCCATCTGCGACAGCACTTCCTTGATCTCGTTCAAGGACTTGCGGCCGAAGTTCGGGGTCCGCAGCATCTCCGCCTCGGTCTTCTGGATCAGATCGCCGATATAGACGATGTTGTCGTTTTTCAGGCAGTTTGCCGAGCGCACCGAGAGTTCCAGTTCGTCCACTTTCTTCAGCAGAAGCGGGTTGAACTCCAGATCGTCCTCTTCCTCGTCGCGGCCAGCCGCTTCCGGCTCGTCGAAGTTGACGAAGGTGGAAAGCTGGTCCTGAAGGATACGGGCCGCGAAAGCAATCGCATCCTCGGGCGAGATGGAGCCGTCGGTTTCGACATTCAGCGTCAGCTTGTCATAGTCCAGAACCTGGCCTTCGCGGGTCGGCTCCACCTTGTACGACACCTTCTTCACCGGCGAGAAAAGCGCATCGACAGAAATCAGCCCGATGGGCGCATCTTCGGCGCGGTTTTTATCAGCGGCAACATAGCCTTTGCCGGTTTCAACCGTCAGTTCCATATACAGCGACGCACCATCATCGAGGTGGCAAATCACATGTTCCTTGTTCAGAACCTCGATGCCGTTCGTCTCGGCGATATCGCCGGCGGTTACAACGCCCGGACCCGTCGCGCTGACGGCGACCTTCTTCGGGCCTTCGACTTCCATGGAAACCGAAACGCCCTTCAGGTTCAGAACGATGTCCGTGACATCCTCGCGAACACCGGCAACGCTGGAAAATTCATGCAGAACGTTGTCGATCTGCACAGACGTAATTGCGGCACCCTGCAGCGACGACAGCAGAACGCGGCGCAGCGAGTTGCCGAGCGTCAGCCCAAAGCCGCGTTCCAGCGGTTCGGCAACAGCCGTTGCCATGCGCCGGCTATCGGCACCGGGTTTGATGTCGAGAGACGTGGGACGGATAAGTTCGCGCCAATTTTTCTGGATCATATTATGGCCTCCATACTTGTTCCCGACTGGATCCGGTGCGGGAACGCCCGAGGTTTAGAAATAACGGGGACCGCGCCCGAATAAAACGCGCGCGGTCCGATAATAAATTCGGCCTTAAACGCGGCGGCGTTTCGGCGGACGACAGCCATTATGGGCAATCGGTGTCACATCGCGGATCGCGGTGATGTTCAGGCCCAAAGCGGCCAGTGCGCGCAGCGCCGATTCACGACCCGAACCCGGACCCTGAACCTCGACTTCCAGCGTTTTCATGCCGTGTTCCTGCGCCTTTTTACCGGCATCCTCGGCTGCCATCTGGGCAGCATAGGGTGTGGATTTGCGCGAACCTTTGAAACCCATCGTGCCGGCAGACGACCACGCAATTGCGTTGCCCTGTGCGTCGGCGATCAGGATTTTGGTGTTGTTGAAGCTGGAATTAACGTGTGCAACACCGGTCGAGATGTTCTTGCGCTCTTTACGTTTTGTGCGGGATTTATCGCGTGCCATTATACTAGCCCTCCCCTATTTCTTCTTGCCGGCAATAGCCCGTGCAGGGCCTTTGCGGGTACGAGCGTTGGTGCTGGTCCGCTGACCACGCACAGGAAGACCACGACGATGGCGCAAGCCACGGTAGCAACCCAGATCCATCAGGCGTTTGATGTTCATCTGGACTTCGCGGCGCAGATCGCCTTCGACGTTGTAGTTGGCGTCGATATGCTCGCGAATCGCCAGCACTTCAGCATCGGACAATTCGTTTACGCGGCGCGTGTCATCAATGCCAACGGCCTTGATGATTTCCTGCGCGGCATGGTTACCGATGCCGTAAATATAGGTAAGGGCGATAACCACCCGTTTGTTTGTGGGTATGTTAACCCCAGCAATACGTGCCAATACTGGCCTCCGTTTCTCGTTTGCGGTTCCGTAACGCCGGAACCTTTTTTCACAACTAAAGCCCACCGATATCACAAGACCGGTGGGCCTTTTGCCCAATCGAATAGGGCCGAGACCCTCGCGCCGTTTCCGGCATTATGCGAGCGACTCTCCTACTGGAAAGTGCGCGGAGTATAGGATTATCCGCACCCCCGTCAACCCCGTTTTTCACCAGCGGAATTTCAGCCGAGCGCCGCACGGATCCGGTCCGCAACCTCGTCAATTTCACCGATACCATCAACCCGTTTCAACAGGCCCTTGGCATAGTAGTAGCCGATCAATGGCGACGTGTCGCGATAGTAGGCCAGCAAGCGGGTGCGCAACGATTCCTCGTTATCGTCGGCACGGCGCTTGAATTCGGTGCCGCCACATTCGTCGCACACACCGTCCACCTTCGGCTTGCGCAGTTCATCATGGTAAACCGACCCGCATCCGTCGCAGGTATAGCGACCGGTGATCCGCGCCACCAGCGCGTCGTCGTCCACACGCATCTCGACAACTGCGTCCAGCGTCTGCCCTTTTGACTCCAGCAACGTGCCGAGCGCATCGGCCTGTGCCAGCGTGCGCGGGAAACCGTCGAAAATAAAGCCGGCGCCGCCCGGATGATCATCCAGTTGTTCGGCAATCAGCCCGATGACGATCTCGTCTGTCACCAGTTCGCCACGATCCATGACCGCGGCAACCTGTTTGCCCATTTCGGTGCCTGATGTGCGGGCGGCCCGCAGCATGTCGCCGGTTGATAGCTGCACCATTCCACGTTCCGAAACCAGCCGGTGTGCCTGGGTTCCTTTACCGGCCCCTGGCGGGCCAAGCAGAATGATATTCATCTACGCTTCCTCGATTTGGAGCGGCCTTTACCCCGCAGCTTCGATTTTTCGATCAGGCTCTCGTATTGGTGCGCCAGCATATGCGACTGGACCTGGGTGATAGTATCCATCGTAACGGACACGATAATCAACAACGATGTGCCACCGAAGTAGAACGGAATTGCGGTTTTCGAAATCAGGAATTCCGGCAGCAGAACCACAGCGGCCAGATAGGCCGATCCGACAACCAACAGGCGCGACATGACATAATCCAGATACTTCGCGGTTTTGACACCGGGCCGGATGCCGGGGACGAACCCGCCCTGTTTCTTGAGGTTGTCGGCAACCTCGTCGGTTTTGAACGCCACGTTCGCGGTATAGAAATAAGCGAAGAACACCACCAGCGCCGCCGTCGAGATCATGTGCAGCGGCTGGCCGCGGCCCATATAGGCGGCAATGGTCGAGATGATTCCGGTGCTGTCACCACTGGAGAACGTCGCGATGGTCGTCGGCATCAGCAATAGCGAGCTGGCGAAAATAGCCGGGATAACGCCTGACGGGTTCAGCTTCACCGGCAGATGGCTGCTCTCGCCGCCATAGACTTTCATGCCGACCTGACGTTTGGGATACTGGATGTGGATCTTGCGTAGCGCCCGTTCGACGAACACCACGAAGGTAATAACAACAACAACCATGACCATGACCCCGACGATCATCGCCGGGCTAAGCGCGCCCGAGCGCCCCGAGGCAAAGAACTGCGCCAATGCGCGCGGCAGGCCGGCGACAATGCCGGTAAAGATGATCAACGAAATGCCGTTACCGATCCCGCGCGAGGTGATCTGTTCGCCCAGCCACATCAGGAACATGGTGCCGCCAACCAGCGTAATCATGACCGATGCGCGGAAAAACAGCCCCGGATCCGAGGCCAGCCCCTGCGATTCCAGCCCGACCGCGATGGCATAGGACTGGAACAGCGCCAGAAATACCGTGCCGTAGCGGGTATACTGGTTGATTTTCTTGCGCCCCTGCTCGCCTTCTTTTTTCAGGCTTTCCAGTTGCGGTATCAGCGATGTCAGCAACTGCACGATAATCGAGGCGGAAATATACGGCATAATCCCGAGCGAGAAGATCGCCATGCGGCTGACCGCGCCGCCGGTGAACATGTTGAGCATGCCACCGATACCGCCCGCCGTCTGGTCGAAGAACGCCTTCAGTTCCACCGCGTCGATGCCCGGAACCGGAATATAGGTTCCGATCCGGTAAACCACCAGCAAACCGAGCGCGAAAAGTATTCGCTGCTGTAGCTCCTTGGCTTTGCCGAACGATCCCCAACTGAGGTTCGCTGCCATTTGTTCCGCTGCCGATGCCATGTCTGGCCCTCCCAAGACTGCGCCGCCGGACCCGTTGTCGGGATCCCAGCGGCGCGAAATATTTTCACCGTGTAAGATGTAAGCCCTTATTCAGGCGCTCACAAGTCTTTCGCGCCACTGTCGGGGTTTATTCCGGCAGGGTAACCGAGCCGCCGGCTTTCTCCACCGCCGCGATGGCGGCTTTCGAGGCGCCGGTAACGCTCAGCTTGACCTTCGCGGTCAGCTCGCCCTTGGCCAGCAGACGCACACCGTCCAGTTTGCGACGAACCAGACCGGATTCGATCAGTACCGCTTCGGTGATTTCGTTCGATGTGTCGATTTTCTTCGCATCGATAAATTTCTGCAGGATGCCGAGGTTGATAACCGCGTATTTCTTCGGGTTGCGCATGTTGAAGCCGCGTTTCGGCAGACGCATATAGAGCGGCATCTGGCCACCCTCGTATCCGGCGATCGCAACACCCGAGCGGGATTTCTGACCCTTGATACCACGGCCACCCATTTTACCCTTGCCCGAACCCGGACCACGGCCAATGCGTTTGGCTTTTTTGGTTGCACCTGCGTTATCGCGAAGCTGATTCAATTTCATGACGCTATCTCCTCTGGCCGGAACTACCCCCGATGAGCGTCGAAAGGGGCAAACACGGCGTTGATGTGGTAATCGGGGCGCAACAGACGCGCCCCGAAAGCAATTTAGCCTTTTTCCTCGATAATCTCGACCATATGCGAGATTTTGCGGACCATGCCGCGGATCGAAGGGGTGTCCTCCAGCTCGCGGGTTTTGTGCATCTTGTTGAGGCCCAGACCCTTCAGCGTAGCCAGCTGGTCTTTCGGGCGACGGATCGGCGAGCCGACCTGTTTTACAACGATGGTTTTAGCCATTGTCCTGCTCCTTACGCTTCAGCGGCTTCGGCGGGTTTCCCGGCCGGAGCTGCATCGGTTTTCGGAAGGATGTCGGAAACCTTTTTCCCACGACGCTGTGCAACATTACGAGGGCTGGACTCTTTCTTGAGACCGTCAATCGTGGCACGGATCATGTTGTAAGGGTTCTGCGAGCCGATGGACTTGGACACAACGTCCTGAACACCGAGCATCTCGAACACCGCACGCATCGGACCACCGGCGATGATACCGGTACCGGCCGGAGCCGTCCGCATCACAACCTTGCCGGCACCGTGACGACCGTTCATGTCGTGGTGCAGGGTGCGACCCTCGCGCAGCGGCACGCGGATCATCTGGCGTTTGGCCTGTTCGGTGGCCTTGCGGATCGCTTCGGGCACCTCTTTGGCTTTACCTTTGCCGAAGCCCACGCGACCCTTCTGGTCACCAACCACGACGAGCGCGGCAAAGCCGAAGCGTTTACCACCCTTCACGGTTTTGGACACACGGTTGATCGCAACGAGGCGATCGGCGAATTCCGGTGTTTCATCGCGATCGCGACGTCCACCCCGGCGATTGTCTTCTCTTGCCATAATCGCTCTCCTCTAGAACTTCAGGCCGCCCTCGCGGGCAGCATCGGCGAGCGCTTTGATTTTCCCGTGGAACAGGAAACCACCGCGATCGAAATACACGACGTCCACACCGGCCTTTTTTGCACGCTCGGCGATTGCCGAACCCACCTTGGCCGCTGCTTCGGCGTTGTTTTTGCCCACCACGCCAAGATCCTTCTCGAGGCTGGACGCGGACGCGAGGGTGACACCCTGCGCATCGTCGATCAGCTGGACCGAGATGTTCTTGTTCGAACGGTGAACGCTCAGGCGCGGGCGGCCATTGGCCGTTTTGCGCAGTTTGCTCCGGTTACGCATGCGGCGTTTAAGGAACAATTCTCTTTTCGAAATTGCCATATCATGCGCTCCTATTTCTTCTTACCGGCTTTCATGAAGACATATTCGCCCTTGTAGCGGATACCTTTGCCTTTGTAAGGCTCGGGTTTACGCCATTCGCGAATGTTCGCGGCAACCTGTCCGACGACCTGCTGGTCATTGCCTTCGACAATAACTTCAGTCGGTTTCGGAACGGTTACCGTGATGCCTTCAGGAATCTCGAAGTTCACGTCATGCGAGTAACCGAGCGACAGTTTCAGGGTTTTGCCCTGCAACTGCGCACGATAACCAACACCGTTGATCTCAAGCTCTTTCTTGAAACCTTCGGTCACACCCTGCACCAGATTTGCAATCTGTGTGCGGGACATGCCCCACTGCTGACGCGCCCGTTTGGACGTGCCGCGGGGTTTGACGCTCACTACGTTGTCTTCGACGGTGATGGTCACATCATCGGTCGCACGGAACGAACGGGTGCCTTTAGGCCCCTTGACTTCGATGGTCTGGCCCGAGACGGACGCGCTAACGCCGCCAGGAAGCTCGACCGGTTTTTTACCAATACGAGACATACCAGCCCCCCTAGAAGATTGTGCACAGAACTTCGCCACCGACATTGTCGGCACGAGCCTGTGCATCAGACATGACACCTTTCGGTGTGGAGACGATCGCGATTCCGAGGCCCTGACGGACAACGGGGATGTCTTTCACACCGGCGTAAACGCGGCGACCGGGGGTCGATACACGTTTCAGCTCGCGGATCACCGGTTCATCATCGTAGTATTTCAACTCGATGGTGATTTCCGGTTTGCCGCTGGCGTCTGTTCCGGTTTCATAGCCACGGATGTAGCCTTCGGATTTCAGCACATCCAGAACCCATGCACGCAGCTTGGAGGCCGGTGTGTGGGTGGTGGATTTGCCACGAAGCTGGGCGTTGCGGATACGGGTCAGCATATCGCCGAGAGGATCGTTCAAGTTCATTGTATACCCTCCTTACCAGCTGGATTTGACCATGCCGGGGATCTGGCCGACAGAGGCAAGATCGCGCAGCGCGATACGGGACATTTTAAGCTTACGGTAGTAAGCCTTCGGACGACCGGACACCTGGCAACGGTTGTGCAACCGTGTGGCCGAGGAGTTGCGCGGCAGTTTCGCCAGTTTAAGGTTTGCCTTAAACCGCTCTTCTACGGGCAGGTCCTTGTTGTTCGCGATCTCTTTCAGCGCGGCACGTTTGTCGGCGTATTTTGCCACCAAGCGTTGACGCTTCAGTTCGCGCTGGATCATGCAGACTTTAGCCATTTAATCTCTCCTTCCGCGCTCAGTTGATGAAAGGCATGTTGAATTGCTTCAACAGCGCTTTCGCTTCAGCATCGGAATCCGCGGTGGTGCAAATTACGATATCCATGCCCCAGATCTGGTCGACCTTGTCGAACTCGATTTCCGGAAACACGATATGCTCTTTCAGGCCCATGGCATAGTTGCCACGACCGTCGAAGCTCTTGCCGTTTACGCCGCGAAAGTCGCGGACGCGGGGCATGGCCACCGTGATCAGACGGTCGAGGAACTCGAACATCTTGTCACCGCGCAGCGTTACCTTGACACCCAGCGGCATGTCTTCACGCACCTTGAAACCCGCGATGGATTTCTTGGCTTTGGTGATGACAGGCATCTGGCCTGCGATTGCCATAAGATCGGCATGGGCGGATTTGATTTTCTTGCTGTCTGCGACAGCTTCACCGACACCCATGTTCAGAACGATTTTCTCCAGCTTGGGGATCATCATCTCGTTCTTGTAGCCGAATTCTTCTTTCAGCGCGGCGCGGATTTTCGCGTCGTATTGCGCTTTCAGGCGAGGCGTATAATCAGCCATTGATCACTTCCCCCGATTTTTTCGCATAACGAACCTTCTTGTCGCCTTCCATGCGGAAGCCAACGCGGGTCGGGCCGCCCTCTTTGGGGTCAACCAGTGCGATGTTGGAAAGGTCGATGGCGACGGCCATGGGCACGCGTCCACCTTGCGAGGTCTGGCTCTGTTTCGTATGGCGCACGGCCATATTCACACCGTCGACGATTGCCTTGCCTTTTGCCGGCAGGATTTTCGCGATCTGGCCTTCTTTGCCCTTGTCCTTACCTGTAAGAACAACGACTTTATCGCCTTTGCGGAGTTTGGCAGCCATTACAGCACCTCCGGAGCAAGAGAGATAATTTTCATGAAGTTCTTGCCGCGCAGCTCGCGAACAACCGGCCCGAAGATACGGGTGCCGATCGGCTCGCCGGCGTTGTTCAGCATCACTGCCGCGTTGGTGTCGAACCGGATGGCGGTGCCATCTTCGCGACGAACTTCCTTGCGTGTGCGCACAACCACTGCCTTGTGAACGTCACCCTTCTTCACGCGACCGCGCGGAATGGCTTCTTTCACGGAAACAACGATAATGTCACCCACAGAGGCGTATCTACGATGAGAACCGCCTAGAACCTTGATGCACTGAACACGGCGAGCGCCGCTGTTGTCAGCAACATCCAGATTGGTCTGCATCTGGATCATTTGGTTTCTCCCGACC
>CAZDLV010000090.1:0-8782 GCA_964506345.1 uncultured Rhodobacterales bacterium
ACCTGTGGCCTCTGCCTTCGGAGGGCAGCGCTCTATCCAGCTGAGCTACGGGTGCCTGTTGCGCGGTATAGATCAGGCGATGGGCAAGTGCAATCGGGATATTTCCGTATGCGGCTATTTCGTTACCCACCGCAAATGCCGTGCCGGCGCGGGATTAATGTGCATAGCGGACCGGAGCGCAAACGGGCGCTCCGGTCCATAGGCGGGCGGGCCTTTACTTGCCCAATAGCGTCGCGATCGAGGTCGAGCGGATCGGCCGTTTGTAGTAATGCGAGCGGGTTTTGACCAGATTTTCGAAAATCTCGACCGGTCGGTTCGAGGCGAAAAAGGCATCCGATGAAATGGCGTTCTCGGCCGGGGTGCGGATGGCCAGCAGGGTCTTGTAGCCGCCGACGATCGCGATTGCCTGCGGGATGCAGTCATAGTCCACCGAGTCGCCGTTCCAGCGATCGCAAGCACGCACGACGATGTTAAGCGCCTGGTCATCCGCGCCGATAGTGATGATATCCGACGTCAGTTCCACAAGGTTTGCATCGTCGGGCAAGTCGTCGCCGTGGCCAAGCGCAACCAGAATCAACTGGTTGACCTGATCCGAGAAATAGCGGTTCAGCCCGAGAACGCGGGACAGACGTTTGACGGCCAGCAAGCCCATGATCTTTTTGGGCGAAGTGTCGGTTTCAAGCCGGTTCACGGTCAACGCCTTGTTGGGGGCGGCGACGTAGGCTTTCAACCAGTTCAGGAACCCGGCATTCGATAGCCCGTAGTTATCGGCGGGAATGGAGTTGACGAGGTCGAAGCGCCCGTTGTTCAGCGTATCCCACAACAGGAATTCGGCAGCGGCGTATTCCCCGTTTTTCTGCAAGGCAAGCGCGTTCCCGATCGGGTCGCGGCCAACGCGATAGTAAAAGATCGCTTCGCCAAGGGGGGCCAGTTCGGGGTCCGAGAGGTTGCGCAACCAGTTCACTGTTTCCCCCGGTTTGCCGGACCGCAGCAACAGGTCGCGGTCGGCCTCGGGCAGGTTGGCGAGATAGTCGGAAAATCCGCCCGGAACTGTGTCGCGGTCAATCTGGCCAAGCACCAACTGCGCGTCGGTGTCGCCTTTGTGTGCCAGATCGGAAAGCGTTTGCAGGTTTTGCACCTCGTCGCCGTTCAGCCAGCCATTGGCCGCCTTTGTGAACGCCGTGCTTTGGGCAGACACGCTGCCCGCAGTAAGAAGCAATACAGCACCCGTCACAATCGCATGAATTCTCATTCTCTATTGCTCCGTTTCAATTTTGTCGAACAGGGAAGTTGTCATTTCAAATACTTCCGATTTAACGAGAGACTGTTACTGTGTCGCGAAGCCATACTTCGACGCGGCGGTTGATGCGGCGACCGTTGGCCGTATCGTTGCAGGCCAGCGGCGAGATTTCCCCGAACCCGAGGGTCTGGATCGGCAGGCCCGAGATTGCGCCACCGGGCAGGGCGGCCTCCAATGCGGATTTGACCTCGTTTGCGCGCTGCTTGCTAAGGTTGATATTGCCGGCACCAGCGCCGACCGAGTCGGTGAAGCCGATCAGAATCAGTTCCTTGTTTTCAAAGTCGCCAGTGGTCAGCAGTTGTGCAAGGCGGGTAATATCGTCCTTGGCACGAGCGTCGAGTTGCGAGGAGCCGAGAGCGAAGCGGAAGGTGATTGACAACCGGTCCGCCGCCATCAGGTTGCTGGTCATGTCGCGCAACTGCTGCAAGGACATTTCCACATCTGTCGGAATAACGGCTGACAGATACCGCAAACCTTGCTGGTCGTTGGATTGGTACGAAACGCCAAGGTCGACAAAACGGTCGTTGGCGATGGCCAATTGCGCCGCATCGGTGTTCAGGAAGTCGAGGAACCGGCTAAGCTGTGCCGGGCTTTCGGCGTTGGTCCGATACGCATAAAGACGACGGGTCAGCGGATATTCCTCGGTTTTGATGGTGAACGGAGTGGCCGGAACCTGAATGCCGCATGTGCCGCGAATATCCAGAACCTTGGCATTGCCGATGTCCGAAAAACTTGTGATCCCGATACCGAGCGGATCCGCCGCCACCTCTTTCGCGACTTCGCTGTCGGTCGCAACAATTTTTGCGTCGGGGCTGACGGTTTCGCCGGCCGGTGTCATGACCAGATCGTTGAAAACGCTGCCGGTGCCGCTGGTGTTGTCGCGGGCATACAGGTTGATTTTGGCGCTCGGGCCGCCGATCTGGGCCCAGTTGGTAACTTTACCCGAAAAAATCTTGGCCAGGTCCTGTTCGGCAATGGCGCGCAGAGGGTTGTTTTTCGATGTGACAACCACCAGCCCGTCAAGACCGAAAATGATCTGTTGCTCGGGCGAGGTCATGTCGCCCAGTCCGGCAATTTTGAAAATCGCGTTTTCGTCGCTGCTGATCGGCCGTGTCAACACGGCCAGACTGGCCGTGCCGCTGAACAAATCACGCAGACCCTGAACCGAGCCTTTGGCGGTAAGCGAGATATCGGCCAGATTGGCGCCCAGCTCGTTGCGGACCTGAACCTGCGTCGGGCCGTCTGTCCCGATGGAGGTCGTTGTGTCCCCGCCGATGTCGATGCCGAATTCATATAGAAGGTCCGCAAACAGCGTTCCGACAGCGTTTGCCGAACCGGAGATGCCGAAAGCTGACGGGTCGGTCGCCACGACCGGACAGGCTGCACCTTCGCATTTCACCTGAAATGCATCAATGGTCAGGTCACCGACAATCGTCCTGATTGTATATGTCTGCCCGTTGAAGTCGATAAGTTCACCGCTCAACGATGTGGCGCCGTCGAGACTTTTCAGTCGGACTTCGCCAGCGTTGGCTGTGGTGGCCAATCCGATGGCAAGCCCCAGCGGAATAAGTTTTTTCATTTGGCGCAGCATGTGTTCCAACCCCAATCTAGCCTAAGAATTCATTGCGGTCACAAAAACAGTGTCGATCTCCGGCTGTCAACGCTGAATTGTGCGACTCGGTTGGTTTTTTCCCCGATCGGACATTTCCACAACAACTTTCCCCGTCGAAATGCCGTATCGGGGATTTGCGCGGCAGGACGACCGGAATTTTGCCGTCGCGGTTACGGTCAATCGGGAATTGAATGCGGTCGCTGCGACCGGCGGCGGCATTCGAATGCTGCACCGCAGTCGCGAGTCGTCTTGACAAGGAGGATGGTCTGGCAACTTTATTGCGATATGGCTGGTGGGTCCGCATTTTTATTGCGTGAGCATTGACGCCATTCCGCCGGCAATTTATGTTCGCGCTGACCCGAAAAGTGATTCTGCACTGCAACATATGCCGTGCCCGAAACAAGGATGTTTGCGAATGCCACAGTCGCCCGAACGCTTTGGCGTGGATACTTTGAAACTGGTGCAGGAAGCCGTGCCTCTGCTTGACCGTTTGATGGCCGATATGCGTGACACCGTGGTTTCGCAGCTTGGCGGTGACGGACGGATAACGGGGGCGGCGCTGGAACAACACCAGTTTGCCGTGCACGGTCTTGGCTGGCTGGCAACTTACGTCGAGGCGCTACGCGAGATGGCGACATGGGCGACGGACCTGGGGCAGAACGGGCAGTTCACCGAAATGGAAAGCCTGATCCTGCAAATCGCGTTTGGCGAATATCTTTCGCAGATTTCCGGCGGAATCCCGATGTCGCAGGCCGAAATGTTTCGTCTTGCCGATCTGGGGGCGCAGGACATCCCCGTCTTGCGCGCGCCTGCGATACAAACCCTGATGCGGGGCAATACGGACGCGGCGCGCAAACGTCTGGTGGAATTGATGCTGGAACGCGACGGCGTAGCGACGTTTGGCGCTACGGGACTTGACGACGAATATGAAATGATCCGTGACCAGTTCCGGCGTTTTGCCGAAGACAAGGTTGTGCCGTTTGCTCACGAATGGCATCTGCGCGACGAGCTGATCCCGCGCGAGCTGGTCGAGGAAATGGGCGAACTCGGCGTGTTCGGTTTGACAATACCCGAGGAATACGGCGGCTTCGGTATGAGCAAAACCGCGATGTGTGTGGTGTCCGAGGAACTGTCGCGCGGCTATATAGGTGTCGGGTCACTCGGCACGCGCTCGGAAATTGCCGCCGAACTGATCCTTGGTGGCGGAACCGAGGCGCAAAAACAGCACTGGCTGCCCAAAATTGCCAGCGCCGAAATATTGCCGACCGCGGTGTTTACCGAACCGAATACCGGCTCGGATCTGGGCAGCCTGCGCACTCGCGCGGTGCAGCAGGGCGATACCTACAGTGTGACCGGCAATAAAACCTGGATCACCCACGCGGCGCGCACGGATTTGATGACCTTGCTGGTGCGGACCGACCCCGACACCACGAATTATTCGGGTCTGTCGATGTTGCTGGCGGAAAAACCGCGCGGCACCGGCGACACACCTTTTCCGGCCGAAGGTATGAGTGGCGGCGAGATCGGCGTGTTGGGGTATCGCGGAATGAAGGAATACGAGCTGGGGTTTGACGGATTTTCCGTTCCGGCGGAAAACCTGCTTGGCGGGGTCGAGGGGCAGGGGTTCAAACAGTTGATGAAAACCTTTGAATCCGCCCGTATCCAGACCGCCGCCCGCGCGATTGGTGTTGCGCAAAACGCGATGGAACTGGGCATGAAATACGCCATCGACCGCAAGCAGTTTGGCAAATCCCTGATAGAATTCCCGCGCATCTACAGCAAACTGGCGATGATGGCGGTGGAAATCATGATCGTGCGCCAGCTTACCTATTTTTCCGCCCGCGAGAAGGACAACGACCGGCGCTGTGATCTTGAGGCGGGCATGGCAAAGCTGCTGGGCGCGCGCGTGGCGTGGATGTGCGCCGACAATGCCTTGCAAATACACGGTGGCAACGGGTTCGCGCTGGAATATCCGATCAGCCGCGTGTTGTGCGATGCGCGTATTCTGAACATTTTCGAAGGCGCCGCGGAAATTCAGGCTACCGTGATCGCGCGCCGCGTGCTGGAAAAACCGTAATTCAGATATCCACCGAAAACCCGAGGGTCCGGCTGATGTTTGTGTAGCTTTCGCCGCTTTCATCGTGCCAGCCGTTGAAGGCGTCCTGAATGGCGCGGAGGGCCTTTTGCGAGGTGGCGGGGCCGTCAATGACCCCCGCCATATGCAGGGCGGCAACGACGGAACGGCTCAGGATAAAACAATCGCGCCCCAGATCGCGCAGCGCGTATTGCCCCGTTACGCCCCCCAGACGGCTGCCACGGGTTTTGACCAGTTTCAGCAACCCGACATGGTCATCCAGCGGCCAGTCGGCCAGAAACCGCGCCGCGCTGGCATGTTCGACAGCAAGGTCCGAAAGGAAGACGGCATTGTCGCGGACACTGAGAATTTTTGCCGCGTGCCGGACGATACCGGTGTTTTGCAAATGCCGGTCCAGATCGTCATCCGACATCATGGCATTGGTTGCGATATCGAAATTGTTGAAGGCGCGCTCGAAATCCGGCCATTTGTTTTCGACAACTTTCCAGTTGAAACCGGCCTGAAATACCCGAAGGGAAAAATGCGACAGTATGCGGTCGTCGCCAAGGGATCGGGTGTTGCGGCGCGGTGCGGCGTCTTGCAACAGGCGCGCAAGCGCCGCATCCCCCCCCTTGCGCGCCGCAGCCCGCGCACGGATTTCCGAAAAACCTTGCATGACATCCCCTTTTTTCGTCAGCCTAGCGTGGTGACAGGCTCCGGACAAGTCGGGCGCGGGCGGCGGGCAAATTCTGCTGGCCGATTGCCGGCATCAATTCGGACAACAGAAAATGCCCGGTTGTTCGCAAGGCGTGCAAAACGTCGGGGGTGTTGCTCTCGGGACTGTCGAGGCGCAGGAAACGGGGCAGGGGCAGCAGCCGGTCAGCCCACGCGCCCGCAGCATCGCGACTGACGGCGCGGCCGGATTTCGGCGATACATATGCCAGATCCTGCGTCACGCCGGTCACCGCACATTGCGACAGGTCCATTCCATAGCCCATGTCGCTTAGCAGGGCGTTTTCCCACAGGGCGTAACGCGCAGGCCAGTCGGCGGTTTCCCCCAGCGAGTCGAGCAAATCGCATGTGCGGGCGTAAAGTTGCGGGTGCGGTTCGCGTTCGGGCAGGGCGGATGACAGGGCGGAAATCGCCCCCATTGCCGCCAGCGTCGCGCGGTCCGACATGATGGACACGGCGCGGGACTTGACCGGATCGATGGTGAAAGCCCCCAGATGGTCCTCCAGCCGGGCTTTCCATGTGACGGCCAGTTGTGCGCCCGGCTGCAGGATCGGGGCCATTTTCCGCGCGCCACCGCCGCGCACAAGACCGGCGTGACGGCCATGACCGGCCGTGAAAACCTCGATGATAGCGGAGCTTTCCCCGTGCTTGCGAACGGATAGCAAGGCCCCTTCGTCGCGCCATTCCATATCGCAGCCTAACGCGGCAGCAGGTCGTCGGTAAAGAGCCGCCGACCGGTCCGGTCCTCCACCTCGATCACCCACAGGTCGGGATCAAACGACATTTGCCGTTGCAGCGCCGCCTCTACCTCGGCATCCGTGCCGTGGTGCAGAGGATGCCAGATCGTGTCGCCATCGGCATCGTGGCCGCGGGTGTAGCTTTGCGCGCGTCCGTTCATCTCGTCGATTTTCAGCACGATCGCGCCGGCCGTCGCGTCGCCGCGTGCGCGGATATAGACGGGGATGTTTGCCGCGTCCAGACGGGCGCGCAGGGCGTCGATCCAGAATTTCGATGTCAGGCGCGCCGTCATTTTCCGTCTTTGAAATCGAGACCCATTTCCGAGTATCTTTCGGGTTCTTCCAGCCATTTCGGACGGACCTTGACCTGCAAAAACAGGTGGACCTCGCGGTCTAGAAACTCTTTCAGTTCCTGACGGGCGGCAACGGAAACGCTTTTGATGGTTTCGCCTTTCGGGCCAAGGGTGATCCCCTTGTGGCCATCGCGCATGACATAGATGATCTGGTCGATCCGGACCGAGCCGTCCTTGCGATCCTGCCAGTTTTCGGTTTCGACCGTCAGTTGGTAGGGCAGTTCCTGATGCAGACGCAGGGTCAGTTTCTCGCGCGTGATTTCCGAGGCCAGCAGGCGCAGCGGTGCGTCGGCGATCTGGTCTTCGGGGTATAGCCACGGACCGGCGGGCAGGGTATTGGCCAGCCAGCTTTTCAGGTCATCGGTGCCGTGGCCTTTTTCGGCCGAGATCATAAAGGTGGCGGCAAATTTGTAGCGATCGTTCAGCTTCGTTGCCAGTGCCAGCAGGGTTTCGGATTTCACCTTGTCGATTTTGTTTATGGCCAGAACAACCGGGTGTTTTCCGACCTGCTCTTCCAGCCCGTCCAGAATTGCCTCCACCCCTTTGGTTATGCCGCGATGTGCCTCGACCAGCAATACAACCACGTCGGCGTCCGATGCCCCGGCCCATGCGGCGGTAACCATCGCGCGGTCCAGATGGCGGCGCGGACGGAACAGGCCCGGCGTGTCCACGAATACCAACTGGGTGGAATCCTGAAGGGCAATTCCGCGAATGCGGGCGCGTGTGGTTTGAACCTTGTGGGTCACAATCGACACTTTGGCCCCGACCATCCGGTTCAACAATGTCGATTTTCCGGCATTCGGTTCGCCGATCAAGGCAACAAATCCGCAGCGGGTCTCAGCCATTTTTGGCCTCCAGTTGTTTTGACAGTGCGGTGGCGGCGGCCTGTTGTGCCGCGCGTTTGCTGGGCGCGCTGGCGTGCGCGTGCGCGCCATTTTCCAGACGCACCTCGATGGTAAAGACCGGCGCGTGATCCGGGCCTTTTCGTTCGATTTCTGTATATTTCGGCAAGTGCATTCCCCGCGCTTGCGCCCATTCCTGCAATTGGGACTTCGGGTCGGCGGCGCTTTCCTCGGCTTTGGCGACGCGGTCGCCCCATAAATCCAGCACCAGTTTTCGCGCGGTTTCGAAATCGGTATCAAGGTAGACGGCGGCAATCACCGCCTCCATTGCATCGCCGAGCAACGCCATTTTACGCCGCCCGCCAGACATCATTTCCGACCGCCCCAGCATCAGCGCCGAACCAAGGTCGATACCTGCCGCAACTTCGGCGCAGGTTTCTTTCCTGACAAGTGCATTCAGACGCGGGGCCAGACGCCCCTCGCTGGCCTCGGGATCGTCGGCCAGCAGGGCCTCGGCGATGACCATTCCCAGAACGCGGTCACCAAGAAATTCGAGCCGCTGGTTGTCCGCGCGGGTATTCGAGGACAACGACGAATGGGTCAAGGCCTGATGCAACAGTTCGGGCCGGGCAAATTTATGCCCGAGCCGGCCCATGAACGCCCGTGTTGTGGCTGACGGCTTCACTCGACCGCCTTGAAGAACCGGTCGGAGCGCCACTTCCAGAACATCAAAAGCGAGCGCCCGGCCGAGGAAAAAATGATCCTGTCGGCACGCCCAACGATATTTTCCGCCGGCACAAACCCGACGCCCGACACCAGTTGCGAAAAGCGGCTGTCCAGCGAGTTGTCGCGGTTGTCACCCATGAAAAAATACTGTCCCTCCGGCACGACATAAACCTGTGTGTTGTCGGCGCGTTCGTCGCGAATGTTCAGCACCTCGTGCGTGACACCGTTCGGCAGGGTTTCAAGCGCGCGATCCTTGATGCATTCGCCACCCAGCGCCGGCGTCGGGTTTTTACACCGCGGGAAGCCTTGTTCCGGTCCTTGTCTTTCGAATGTTTCGATAAACGGGTCGACCGGTTTCTGTTTTGCCTCGACACCGTTGATATACAGTATACCGTTTTTCATCTGG
>CAZDLV010000091.1:0-8724 GCA_964506345.1 uncultured Rhodobacterales bacterium
GATCACCGTGCCGACGCCGGTTTTGGTGTAGAAACCCGGGATGCCCGCACCGCCGGCCCGCATCCGTTCGGCCAGCGTGCCTTGCGGGTTGAATTCCAGTTCCAGTTCGCCGGAAAGATACTGCCGCATGAATTCGGCATTTTCCCCGACGTAGGACGAGATCATCTTTTTCACCTGCCGGTTTTCCAGCAACAGACCGATGCCGAACCCGTCAACGCCGGCGTTGTTCGACGCGAATGTCAGGTTTTTGACGCCGGAATCACGGATAGCCTCGATCAGGTTTTCCGGAATTCCGCACAGGCCGAAGCCGCCCGAGGCGATGTGCATACCGTCAAACAGCACCCCGTCAAGCGCGGTGGCGGCATTTTCATAGACTTTTTTCATGAATGCTTCCCTTGCTGGTTTCCCTACATCTATCGGACCGAAGGCGCCCCGTAGTCAAGCATCACCCGCCGCCTGCGGGCCAAAGGACGCGACGTCGTGCGGTGTCTATACGGCCAGTTGGCCGGCAATTTCCGCGACAATTCCGGCGTAAACCTGTTGCATTCGTGCGTTGGGTTGTTGTCCTGCAATCCGCGCGCCCATCGCGTCGCCCGCATCGATCCGGCTGCCGGACATTTCCTGCAAAACCGCGTGGCCGCAGAACGGCACATGGACCTCGGAATACCCGCCTTCGTGGGCCATCATCAGGCGCCCGCCACACAGTTCGTCCGCCGCCGCGCACAGGTGCCGGGTCATCAGGCGAAAGGTCTCGGCGCTGCACATCATGCGTGACAGCGGATCAACCCCGGATGCGTCGAACCCGCAGGCCACGACGATAACGTCGGGACGATAGGATTTCAGCGCAGGCAGGACGATACGTTCCATCGCCAGCAGATAGGTGTCATGTCCCGCGCCGGGCGGCAGCGGGATGTTCATGTTGAATCCGGTGCCGGCACCGACGCCGCGATCCGCAACCGCGCCGGTATCGAGCGGATAGTTGTGTTCCTGATGGATGCTGATCGTCAGCACATCGTCACGGTCAAGAAATATCGCCTCGGTCCCGTTGCCATGATGCACATCCCAATCGACGATGGCGACGCGCATATCGGGATGTTGCGCCTTGGCGGCCTCGATCGCGATCGCGATATTTGCCAGCAGGCAAAACCCGTTCGACCAGTCCGGCAGGCAATGATGCCCGGGCGGACGCGACAACGCATAGGCGTTGTCATGCGTGCCGGCCATTACCGACAGCAACGCGGCTTTGGCCAGACCGGCCGACAACGTGGCGATTTCATATCCACCGGCCCCGAAAGGCGTTCGTAATCCCATTTCGCCACCGCCGGCGTCGCTGATACGTTTGAACGTTTCCAGATAGTCAGCCGGATGAACGCGGTTGAGATCATCAAAATCTGCCGCATCGGCGGATGTGCAGTCCAGTTCACCCGCCAGTCCGGTCACGTCCAGCAGGTTTTTCAGGCGCCGCTTGGTCTCGGGGTTTTCCGGCAACCCGCCGGCCGCCAAAGGCTGGACCAGGCCGCCAACCGGGGCCGTCAGGGCATAATTCCCGCCCGAATGCCAAAAGCATCGTTCGTCAACAAAAAAACCGGTTCGTCTCATGACACCTCCGTTCGTCGGGGCGCCTGCGGGGGCAGGGCGCCCGTGCCAGCGTCATGGAAATTGCCGAATTAGGCAACCGGAATTTTTGCATTGGATATCAAACGTAAAAAACCCGAGCGCGCAGGGTGGAGTTATATCATGACGGAAATCCCCCAGAATTGTTTCAGTTGATCGATGCATGCCTGTTCGTCGGCATCGGAGGCGCCCGATATTTTTTCGACGCGAAAGCCGAACCTTTCCAGCCCCGAATATTCAAGGTGGCAGAATACGACCGGTGTCACGCCCTTTTCCATCGCAAGCGACGCGAGCTTCATCGCAATGTCTGCGGTGTCGATTGCGGCACGAACCGCGATGCCGACACATGTGGTTTCCGGATCCACGAATTCCGGTGGATGATGGTAGGGGTTTTGCGGGAAAAGCGTGCGTCCCGAAGCGTCGAGCCGGGGATCGAAATCCTGCAACACGTCGTCAAGTTCGATCGCCGCGAGCGGGGCGATTTTCGGAAGGATTTCGGACCAGTTAGTGGTGTGCATGTGCGACCTCTTCGATGATTTGTGCAGCGGTTCTATTGCCGGTTTGCGCCAGATCGAGTCCGTTGAGCGCGGCGCGGAGTTCCCCGGTTTTGCCACCGTCCAGACACGCGGAAATTTCACGGTTCAGCGAAAGCATTTCTTCGGGTTCGACAAGGATTGCCGCGCCGCGCTTTGCCGCCGATTCAGCGCGCGCACGCTGGTCGTCCATGTACGAGGCCATTTGCGGAATAAAGATGGTCGGGATTCGGTTGTAAAGCACCTCGTGAAACGAGTTGTACCCGACGGCGCTGATGAACAGATCGCAAGCAGACACCAGAGGGCTGGCGTGGTGTGTGCGCACGACTTTTGAATTTTCCCATGCAAACCAGCCGGGATCTATGCGCGCGGTCGGCCATGTCACGATAAGGTTGAGTGTATTTTTTCTCGGCGCAACAGATGCGCAAACTGCCTGTATCTGGGCGGTGCGGTCTGCGGCCACACCGCCGCCGAGCATTGTGACAACCAGATTGTCGAAGTCCCGCCCGAATTTTTCCCGCAACCTTGCCCGCAGGTTTTTCCGGTCGAATTGCGTCGGGTCCGTGCGTTGGACGATCGGGCCTACCGCCACCAGATGTTTTCCGTACGAGTAAGCGGCATTCAGTTCGGGAAACGCTTCGTGCGGAACGATGACCTTGTCGAAAATTTTTTCGCGGTCCAGCGCAATGCTGTTGTTCTGTCCGGCTTGCCACAAACCACGCCGGATCCATACGCTTTGCAAGCGGTTACGCGCAATCGTGCGAAAAATTGAGTCAAATACGTATCCGCCATCAAATACCAGCAACCCGCCGTTCTGTGTTTCGGCGGACAGGCGAAGATAGTTCACAAGGTCGTTGGCGTGCGGATATTTATGTGTTTGCGACCTGCTTACCAATGGTATGACATCAAACCCGTACCGGTTCAGCATCGGCAGACAACTGGGAAATGCGGCAAATACAGGTTGGGCACTATCGGTTATCTCGGCCGCAACGAGCGAGCAACGCTGCGCGTGTCCAAGACCGACGCCATTGGTGGGAACAAAGATGGTCCGGTCGGCGCGGGAGCAGGCCCCCGGCCGCAGGTTTTTGTTTGGTACGCGCTGGATAATCCGCGAAATGTTGATGTCATGTGCGGTCTTGCCGGTTTGGGCTGTCGCGCCGATCTGTTGTGCGTTTGGCAGAATGGTGCGGGCCAGAAACCCGGCAAGGTATCCCGGGTCAACCGGACCGCGAACCGCGTAGTCGCCTGGCACCGGATTGCTTGCGGCGCAATTGACGATTGCGCCTCCGGATACGATAAAATTATTTAACAGCGACTTTGCCCGCGGGTTCGCCGAGACATCCGACATCAGGACGCAGATATTTGCCATCGTGACCAGATCTCCGGGGGGGAGTTCGCCGTAATGGTATACCGGTGTTTCGAATCCGAATCTTTTTTGCCACTGATCCTTCGACTTGCCGTTTGTGACAATCAGTGTATCAAAGTCCGTAGACAATACTGTTGCCTGAACTCCGTTGGCCAGCGACCCGTTTTCCAGATCGGGCGCAAGCAACATCACCACAGGTCTGCGCCAGGATGCAATATCCGTGTGAATTCCGAACGCATAGCTTTTCCCGCAACGGGTTGCCGGATATTCGGACAAATCGATCAGATCGGGGTCCCGGCCCAGCACATACGACAACCGCGCCAGTGTATTGATCCGCGTCTGGGGCCTTGAAAAGTCGCCAAGTGCAATAACCGGCAGGTCCGCCGGCAGCCGCATTTGCCGCATTCCGGCCATTTTTTCGGGCGACAAATTTTCGGCGGCCAACACGACGAGCGCTTGTGGCGACGTGCCGTCCGGGTCGCACAAAAGCGGCGCGGATTCGAATTGCAATCCGGGATGTTGCGGGACCTCGAAAGAGGGCGCCGCAATTTTCGCCGGAATTCCGGCGCCGTCCAGTTGTGATACAAAAAGTAACAGGTCTTCGACGGAGCGCGCGTCGTCGCCTCCGTGTTCACATAAAATCAAATCGAACCTCGTGGGGGGTGTTTATGAAATTGTCGAGTTGCGCCGTGAACCGGCTTGGGGAAAACCGGCTGAGCGAGCGTTGTGCTGCGCGCACCTGCGCGACATAAGCGGTCGGGTCGGAAACGAGTCGGGAAATAATTGCGCCGACTTTGTCCGGAGTGGCCGATATCACGGCGCTACCAAAGGTGCGGGCGGTTCTGGAGTCTGTGATGACCGGTTTTCCGGCGGCGATCGCTTCGGCAATGACCCTCCCGAAACTTTCCTGCAGGTTCGGGTGGGTGTAATATACGAAGAAGTCGATTTTTTTCAGAAAAGTTTCTACGGGTATCTCGCGGAATTTGTACAGATCCCAGTGAGCCGGCGATTGTGGACCGGTGCCGAGACTGTCGGCTCCGAGAATACCGCAATAGTCAGCCGTTTCCGGAAACAGAATATTCAGGGTCTCGGGTGCGGGAAATTTTTCGAATCCGGCGCGCGACAGACGGCCGCGGCGGTCTTTTGGTGTGGAGGTCGGGGCCGTCAGCGCGAAATCGCAGATGTTGAACCAGTCGAATCCGGTGATTTTCCACACGCCGCCATTACGGGCAAGCCATCGCGAAATTGTGTCGCGGTTATATCCCGAAACCGGGGCGATCAGCATCTGCCGCGCCAGGCAGGCATTTTCCAGCATGGCGAGGCAACCGGAAACGTCGAAGCCGTCCTGCCCGTTCGGTCGCAAGAAGTTTTCATGGGCGACCGTGATCAACCGGTTGCAAATTATTTTTGTGCCCAGCGTGCTGTTGTATTTCAGAAACGAAGGATTGTGGACGACGACAATGTCGCTGTTTATGGTCGCCGGGTTGTATGCCGGCACGATATCAAGGTCGTCGAAAGCCGCCGCAAGAAGCGGGTTGTTTGTTGTTCCCTTGAACATGTTCGAATGCAGTACGACTACCTTTACGCGCGCGATCCGCGCCAGAGCATGTAGTTCCCGGGCGACAGCAGACGAAGTGCCGCCCGGGAATCTCGGATCCAGAACCAGTGTGATTTCACGTTTCATGCGGCGTTCTGTCAATATATCGCCGCGCTTGCATCCACCAGCGTCAGATCCGGAAACATTTCCGGCGTGAAATTCACAAATGCGAAAATACCGTTGGTGGCCTGCATGAAATTCTGCAGTTGCAGGGCCAGCGCGTCCGTCCCCTCCAGAAGTTCCGGATTGGCGAGAACATACCGGCGCAGGTCGACCCACTTGTTGTCGGCGATCAGCTTTTCTATTTCAATCAGCTGGTTGGTCCTGAAATACGCCATCGCAGGCGAGCCGATCTGCGTCGCCAGCAAAAGTGCAGCAACCGTCGCGGTCAGTGATTTCTTCATGTCTACCCCCTGGGTCAGTTAGTTCCGAGTGACCTCAGAATTACGAATCAAGGGTTTAGAAAACCTTAACGGCGGCAAGCGGTTTGCCGGTAATTTTACGAAAATGCGGCGGGAAAAACTGCCCGCCGCGTAAGGGTTTGTTAACGGTTTCCCGCCACCATCAGACCCTGATCCGTCGCTTCGGTCAATGTCAGGTCCAGACATTTCCGGGCGATATCCACCAGTTCGTCGGTTTCGGCGGCCGTCATTACAAGAGGGGGGGAAATTATCATTTTATCGCCGACGTGGCGCATCACCAGACCGTTGTCAAAGCA
This sequence comes from uncultured Rhodobacterales bacterium, assembly GCA_964506345.1. GTDB lineage: Bacteria > Pseudomonadota > Alphaproteobacteria > Rhodobacterales > Rhodobacteraceae > NORP23. The sequence continues at coordinate 5,829 of CAZDLV010000091.1, forward strand.
GAATTTGCGGCAAATCAGGCCGACCGTGCCGGCGTCGGCCGCGAACGGCGCGCGGGCGGATTTATCCGGCGTCAGTTCCAGCGCACCCATCATGCCGACGCTGCGGGCCTCGCCAACCAGCGGATGATCGGCCAGCGATTGCCAGCGGTCGGAAAGGTACGGCGCGGCGCGGTCACGGACGTTTTCGACGATCTTTTCCTCTTCCAGAATCCGGAGGTTTTCGAGGGCGACGGCCGCCGCGACCGGATGACCGGAGTAGGTGTAGCCGTGTGCGAATTCGCCGCCGTGTTCATCCAGATCCCGGGCGATTTTTTCGCTGATGACCGAGCCGCCTATGGGCTGGTAACCCGATGACAGGCCCTTGGCTATCGTCATGATGTCGGGGCGAATGTTGAAGGTTTGCGAACCGAACCAGTTTCCGGTTCGCCCGAACGCACAGATTACCTCGTCGACGATCAGCAGGATTTCATGCGCGTCGCATATCCGCTGGATTTCGGGCCAGTAGGTTGATGGCGGTATAATAACGCCGCCGGCACCCTGAACCGGCTCGGCGATAAATGCGGCGACCTTGTCCTCGCCGAGGCGTTCAATTTCGGCCTCCAGTTCGCGCGCCCGCGCAAGACCGAAATCCGCGGGCGTCATGTCGCCACCCTCGCCGTACCAGTAGGGTTGCCCGATGTGGGTGATGTCGGGGATCGGCATGCCGCCTTGTGCGTGCATTCCGGCCATTCCGCCAAGGCTGCCGGATCCCATGGACGAGCCGTGATAGGCATTTTTGCGTGAAATTATCACGGTTTTTTCCGGTTTCCCCATGCTGGCCCAATAGTGACGGACCAGACGGATATTGGTGTCGTTGGCCTCCGACCCGCCGCTGGCATAGAACACGCGGTTCAGGTCGCCCGGCATCAGCTCCGCCAGCTTTTTGGCCAGCGCAATGGCAGGCGGGTGCGAGGTCATGAAGAAGGCGTTGTAATACGGAAGTTCCTGCATCTGCCGATAGGCAACCTCGGCCAGTTCCTTGCGGCCATAGCCGACGTTCACACACCACAGGCCGGCCATCGCGTCGAGCATTCTGTTACCGTCGCTGTCCTGCAGGTAAACACCGTCGGCACCGGTAATAATTCGCGCGCCGGCGGCATTTATTTCGGCGGTGTCGGTGAACGGGTGCAGGTGGTGGGCGGCGTCATCTGCTTGCATATCGGCTGTCGAGGGATGGTTGGTGCGGTGGTCCATGGTTCTGTCCTTGTTTCCGGATTTCCCGCGAGCCTATTCGGGCGATTTGCGTTTGGCCAGACGGATTCCGCCGTTTTGACGCGGGGATTCTCGGCAGGATTACGCATATGACGGCAGAATGCCTGTTGTGTGGTTCATCCGCATGTTACTTTGACAAATCGTTTTGCCGGGGAGGGGCCATGCAAAAACTGTTTGTTAAGCTATTTGTCATATGGGTGTTGTTCGCGACACCTTTGATAGCGCAACCGCTGCCGGAGGCTTGCCGGAACGGGCCGATTGATACGGCGCTGGGCTTTTCCCCCTGGCCTCCGGATTTGTCGCTTGACGGTATCGGGCGCGCATACAGTTTTATCGCGGAAAACGGCAACATCGTCGCGCACCATATGGATAACGGAGTGCCTTGGGTCGAGGCCCTGACCGGCAAACGCTTTCCGGCGCATCTGCGGGCCGACTGGAAGGATCGCCTGGCGCGCACGCCCGACGGGGCGCAGGTTTTTCTGGCCTTTACGCCGCTGGATATGGACCGCACTTCGCTGGCCTCTTACTGGAGCAATCGTGGTGACAACCAGCCTTTGCCATCGGCATGGCGGGACAAGGCGTTCGACGATTCCGATGTGATTGCGGCCTACACCAACTATGTCCTGCGCGGTGTGGAGGTTTTCAAACCCGACTATCTGGCGATCGGGATCGAGGCAAATATCATGCTGGCCAAGGCGCCGGACAAATGGCCCGCCTATCTGCGTCTGAATGCAGCGGCATATCGCGCGGTGAAGGCCAAATATCCGGACCTGCCGGTGTTTTCGACCGTTCAATACGAGTATCTGCGCGGAATCGAGGACGAGTCAAAGGGCACCGCGCAAATGCAGATTCCGGCTGTGCGGGAACTGTTGGAGAACAGCGATCTGCTGGCGCTCAGCACCTACCGCTACGGGATTTTGCACCCGAACCCGCCGCAGGCGAATTATTTCGACGTTGCCCGTAAATTCGGCAAGCCGATTGCTATTGCCGAATCCGGTGCCATGTCGCGCGGGGTGACTGTGAACGGCATGCTGCTGCCGGCATTTGCCAGCACGCAGGCGGATTTCGTCAATATGTTGCTTCTGAATGCCGAAAAGCTGAAATTCCCCTTCCTGATCAACTGGGTGAACATTGACTATGACGGCATGTTGGAAAAACTGCCGCGCGATGTGCAGGAACTGGCGAAGGCGTGGGTTTATACCGGATTGCAGAGCTACTCCGGCAAACCGAAACCCGCTCTGGCAATCTGGCGCAGGTGTCTGGGGCGATAAGGGAAAGGGATGGTACCAGCGCCCCGAATTGAACGGGGGACCTCTTGATCCACAATCAAGCGCTCTAACCAACTGAGCTACGCCGGCACATCCGAAGCAGGGAGTAATAAGAATTTTCCCGACGGTCAACAGAGAAATACCCCTGGCACAAGTTTTGCTTGCGGCAAAGGCGCCGGCGCAGTAGCCATGCCCGCAACACAGGAGGAAACCATGGGTATCAACAAAGAAAGCGATGTTGCCGCAAACCTGCAAATCGGCCCGACCGATCTGGGCATGGTGCGGTTGTTCATCGAGGCCGGCGAAACTGAAATCCCGCTGGATTTCGAACCGGAAGAGGCCGAGGAAATCGCCGAGGAATTGCGCGCCGCCGCTGC
>CAZDLV010000092.1:0-8537 GCA_964506345.1 uncultured Rhodobacterales bacterium
CCAGTCGATAGGTACCATCAGATCAACCCCCGATCGCCCAGCGGGCATAGCCCGGGACTCCATATTGTGCAAAAGCAGCCACGATAACGACCCATGCCAGCGACATCGGCAGGAACACCTTCCAGCCAAGGCGCATCAACTGGTCATACCGGAAACGCGGGACCAGTGCCTTGACCATCGAAAACAGGAAGAAAAAGAAACCCATTTTCAGAACCATCCACCAGATTCCGTCCGGCAACCCCGGGATCGGCGACAGCCATCCCCCGAAAAACAGGATGGAAATCATGGCAGTCATGAACACCAGCGACATCAGTTCGCCGATCATATACAGCAAAAACGGGGTGGAGGAATATTCAACCTGATACCCGGCCACAAGTTCCGATTCCGCTTCCGGCAAATCGAACGGCGGCCGGTTGGTTTCCGCCAGCGCCGAAACAAAGAACAGCCAGACCATCGGCAGATGCGGCAACCAGTACCAGCTGAACAGGCCATACCGGCCATCCTGCGCACGCACGATATCGGACAGGTTCAAAGACCCCGTTGATATCAGCACGCCGATGATAATCAGCCCGATGGACACTTCGTAGGAAATCATCTGCGCGGCAGAGCGCAGCGACCCGAGAAACGCGTATTTGGAATTCGACGCCCAGCCGCCCATGATCACGCCGTAAACCTCGAACGAGGAAATGGCGAAGATATACAGAATGCCGACGTTGATGTCCGACACCACCCAGCCGTCGGCAAAGGGGATCACGGCCCAGGCAACAACGGCCAGCATAAAGGTTATGGCCGGGGCAAGAAAAAACACCACCTTGTCAGCGGTTGCCGGCACCACGATTTCCTTGACGATGTATTTGATGAAGTCGGCGAAGGACTGCATCAGCCCGAACACCCCAACCTGGTTGGGGCCTTTGCGCAGCTGCACCGCCGCCCAGATTTTCCGGTCGGCATACATCAGAAACGCCAGCGCCACCAGGATCAGCACCACAACCAGCAGTGCCTCGCCAAGAATGACCAGAAACGTGCCGAAATAGAGGCCGAATGTGTTGATCATAAAGTCCATGTTATTACTCCGCCGCCATCGGTTTGTTCCGGCTGGCCAACTGGCTCAGCTCTGCCATCACCTGACTTGCGCGGGCGATAGGGTTGGTCAGATAATAATCGCTGATCGAGGGGGTGAAAACGCCCTTCCCGAGCGGCTTGGGTTTTGCCTTGATCCATGCGTTTTCCGGCACCTCGTCGAAACGCGCCAGATGCGGCACCTCGGCAAACAATGCCTTGCGCAACTGTGCCAGCGTATCGAATGGCAGGGTTGCCCCCAGATGCGCGGATAATGCCCGGATGATCGCCCAGTTTTCCTTGGCGTCCCCGACCGGGAAACCGGCACGGTTGGCAATTTGCGGCCGGCCTTCGGTGTTGACGAAAATTCCGTCTTCCTCGGTGTAGGCAGCACCCGGCAGGATCACGTCGGCGCGGTGCGCGCCACGATCCCCGTGGCTCCCTTGATAGATCACAAATGGCCCCGCTTCGATATCCAGCTCGTCCGCGCCGAGGTTGTAAATGACGTCGGCCTTGTCCAGCGCTGTCAACATACCGCCTTCGGTCGCAAACCCGATATCCAGACCACCGACGCGCGCGGCGGCGGTGTGCAGGACCATGAATTTGGATTCGGTATTTTCGACCAGCTTCTTGGCCGCTTCCAGCACCGCCTCGCCATCCTTGCCGGTCAACGCGCCCTGCCCGATGATGACAACGGTATTCATATCCTTGGCCGCACCAATCTGTTTGTCGACCAGCGTCTGCAACGCCGCACGGTCATCGCCGATGTGCGCATATTCATAGGTCAGATCGGCCGCTTCGCCCACCAGACCGATCTCGGCGCCGCGCAGCCATGCCTTGCGGATACGGGCGTTCAGCACCGGCGCCTCGTTTCGCGGGTTGGTCCCGATCAACTGGATCATGTCGGCACTGTCGATATCCGCGATGCTTGCCGTTCCGACATAACCGCCGCGATCGCCAATCGGCAGATAGGCGCCATCAACGCGACACTCGACATTGCCGCCCGCCCCGCCGATCAGCGCCTTCAGGGCATACATGGCCTCTGTCGAGACCAGATCGCCGGCAATAGCGGCAACTTTTTTCCCGTCCATCGCATCGACAATCGCGGCGAATGCCTCGTCCCAGCTTGCGGGTTGCAACTTGCCGTCACGCCGCACATAGGGTTTGTCCAGACGTTGGCGGCGCAAACCGTCCCAGATAAAGCGCGACTTGTCGCCCAGCCATTCCTCGTTCACACCATCATGGTTGCGCGGCACGATCCGTTTGACCTCGCGCCCCTTGGTATCGACGCGGATATTGGCACCAAGCGCGTTCATCACGTCGATGCTCTCGGTTTTTTTCAGCTCCCACGGACGCGCGGTAAACGCATAGGGTTTGGATGTCAGCGCACCGACCGGACACAGGTCGATGATATTGCCCTGTAAATTGGAATCGAGCGTGGCCCCCAGATAGGTAGTAATTTCGGCATCCTCGCCGCGCCCTGTCTGGCCCATGACCGACAGCCCCGCGACTTCGGTGGTAAAGCGCACGCACCGTGTGCAGGAAATACAGCGCGTCATCGCGGTGGACACCAACGGTCCCAGATACAGGTTTTCAACCGTGCGCTTGGCCTCGCGGTTACGCGAGAAATCGACGCCGTAGGCCATGGCCTGATCCTGCAAATCGCACTCGCCGCCCTGATCGCAAATCGGGCAATCCAGCGGGTGGTTCAGCAACATGAACTCCATCACGCCCTCGCGGGCCTTCTTGACCATCGGGGATTTGGTTTTGACCACCGGCGGCTGGCCCTCGGGCCCCGGGCGCAAATCGCGCACCTGCATGGCGCAGGAGGCGGCGGGTTTCGGCGGGCCGCCGACAATTTCAACCAGGCACATGCGGCAGTTGCCGGCGATGGACAGGCGTTCGTGATAGCAGAAGCGCGGTATTTCGATTCCCGCGACCTCGGCGGCCTGCAGGATGGTCATGGCGCCATCGACTTCGATTTCCTGATCGTCGATGATGATTTTCTTGAGGTCGGTCATGGTTTACTCCGCCGCAATCGAGCTTACGCGGCCCGTTTTCTGGTATTTGATACGGTCTTCGATCTCGTTTCTGAAGTGGCGAACCAACCCCTGAATAGGCCACGCCGCCGCATCGCCGAGCGCGCAGATCGTATGCCCCTCGACCTGCTTGGTGACCGACAGCAACATGTCGATTTCTTCCAGTTCGGCCTCGCCGGTGACCAGACGGTCCATGACACGCATCATCCAGCCGGTGCCCTCGCGGCACGGCGTACACTGGCCGCAACTTTCGTGTTTGTAAAACTTGCTAAGACGCCAGATCGCCTTGATCACATCGGTGGACTGGTCCATGACGATCACCGCCGCCGTGCCCAGCCCCGAGCGTTGTTCGCGCAACCAGTCGAAATCCATGATCGCGTCCCTGGCGATATCGGCCGGCAGAAGCGGCACAGAAGACCCGCCGGGGATCACCGCCTTGAGGTTTTTCCAGCCGCCGCGAACCCCGCCGCAATGTTTGTCGAGCAGTTCTTCCAGCGAAATCGACATGGCCTCTTCGACCACGCAAGGATTGTTGACGTGGCCCGAGATGCCGAACAGCTTGGTGCCGTGGTTGTTGGGCCGCCCGATGGAGGTAAACCAGTCGGCGCCGCGCCGCAAAATCGTCGGCACAACGGCAATCGATTCAACATTGTTCACCGTAGTCGGCGCCCCGTAAAGGCCGACACCGGCGGGGAACGGCGGTTTCATGCGCGGCATGCCCTTGCGCCCTTCGAGCGATTCCAGCAGCGCGGTTTCCTCGCCGCAGATATAGGCCCCTGCCCCGTGGTGCAGATAAAGGTCGAAATCCCAGCCGGAACCGGCAGCGTTTTTGCCCAGAAGCCCAGCGTCGTAAGCCTCGTCGATCGCGGCTTGCAACGCTTCGCGCTCGCGGATGAATTCGCCGCGGATATAGATGTAGCCGGCGTTGGCCCCCATGCCGAAACCGGCGATCAGGCAACCCTCGATCAGGGTATGCGGATCGTGGCGCATGATCTCGCGGTCCTTGCAGGTGCCCGGCTCGGATTCATCGGCGTTCACCACCAGATAGCTCGGGCGGCCGTCGCTTTCCTTGGGCATGAAGGACCATTTCAGGCCGGTGGGGAACCCCGCACCGCCACGGCCACGCAGGCCGGAATCCTTGACCTGCTGCACGATCCAGTCGCGCCCCTGCTGGATATAGCCCGCCGTGCCGTCCCAGGCGCCGCGCGCCATGGCACCCTTCAGGCTACGGTCTTCCATACCGTAGAGGTTGGTAAATATCCGGTCCTTGTCGTCGAGCATCTTACTCTCCTTGCTGGCGTTGCCGCCACACCCTGAATAATACGATCAGCGCCCACAAAAAGGCCGCCATCGCCGCAAGGTCGGCCAGAAATGCATATCGCACCGGCAAACCCAGTTTTCCACCCAGAAAGCTGACCGCCATCCAGCCCAGCATCGTCACCGCGATCACGATTGACGCCAATCGTGTCTGCGCGCCGGAATGTTTGTCTTTATCGGTCACGTTCTTTCCATTTCGGCGTTAATACACGCCGCCCTTGTCAACTTTTTTCGAAAACTCCGTCTCGCCGCCAGCGGCCAGGGTTTTCGCCTGTTCCACCCAGTTGTCGCGCGTTACGCGACCGGTAAATCCTTCGAGGTTCGCATCCACCCACGCCACCTCTTTTTCCGTCCAGCCGGCGATCTGGTCGAACTGGTAGAACCCCATATCCTTGAGCATCTGCTCAAGCTTCGGACCAACGCCCTTGATCCGTTTCAAATCGTCACCGTTGCCGTCGCGCGCCGCATCCAGTGTTGCAGGTTTAACCGCCGGCGTCGTGTCATCCTCGACGAACCCGTCGGTCAACGGTGCGGCTGGCGCGCCGCTTTCGACCGCAGCCCCGCTATCGGCGGCACCCTGATCGTCCGACCGGTTTTCCATCGGTGCGCCAACCGGCGGTACATCTTCAGCGGGACGGTTTGCCCCCGCACAAAACTTCTGAACCAGCCAAAGCCCGACAGCCAGCAGGATGAAAAATGCCAGAACCGCCAGCCACAACGCCGCGATCGTCCCGACGTAATACGCGATCAAACCAACGACAACCGCGACGACGATACTGCCGATGGTCATACAGGTATTGTTGGTTTTTGCATCCGGCATTGTCCCGTTCCTCGTTTTGTTTTCTGTTGTCCGGGGCCAGAATCCGGCAAGATACCGGCCCCGAAATTATCTGGGCTATGCCGACTCGGCGTTAACCCGCTGAACGTCCCTGACGATCATCGCGCATACCGAAAACAGGACAACAACCGCGATCAGCGCGACGGTCTGCGACCCCATAAACCAGATGAACGACGACACCGAAACGGCAAAAATTGCAGACATCAGATACCCCATTACACGGCCTCCAGTTCTTTTGTATTAGTCATGATACTTCCCTTTTTTGGTTGATAGTAACGATCACACTTTTTTTAGCGCAATCGCTTGCGCGACCCAGTTGTCGCGACTTACGCGGCCTTTGAAACTGACGAGATGTTCGTCAGCCCAGGCAACCTCGGCGTCTGTCCAGGCGGCGATCTGGTCGAAATGATAGACCCCCGCCTCGTTCAGTTCTTTTTCCAGTTTCGGCCCGACACCCTTGATCAGCTTGAGATCATCCGGCTTGCCGTCCCGCGCCTGTGTCAGTAATTCGGGCTTGTCGTCATCGGACACCTCGGGCGCATCGACCTGTTTCGGGGCCGGTTTGGCCTTCGGCGCGGCGGTCGGTTTTTTAGCGCCGCCCAACCACGGTGTCGTCAACGGAATTTCGGTTCCGTCGATCCGTTTTATGGTGTCGCCAATCGCCAGAGCCCGCGCAACGGACCCGTTGGCGGATTCGCCGGTTTTGTCCTTCAACGTTGTTACACCGCCCAGCGGTTCACAGGAAAACCGCCCGTTCTGCGGCCCCGGAACCGGAACTTTTCCGGCGGCAAATTCCTTGAGGAGCGCACGGAATTTGTCGGCCGTCAGATCCTCGTAATAATCCTTGCCGACCTGCAACATCGGGGCATTGCTGCACGCACCGAGGCATTCGACCTCTTCCCAGCTGAACATGCCGTTTTCGCTGATCTGGTGCGGATGCTCGGCAATTTCCTCCTTGCAAACCGCCAACAGGTCCTCGGCACCGCAGATCATGCAGCTTGTCGTGCCGCAAATCTGGAAATGCGCAACCTTACCAACCGGTTGCAGCTGAAACATAAAGTAGAACGTCGCAACCTCGAGCGCGCGAATATAGGACATGCCCAACATATCCGCGACATATTCAATGGCCGCTTTGGTCAGCCAGCCCTCTTGTTCCTGCGCGCGCCACAGCAACGGAATGATACCGGATGCCTGACGTCCCTCGGGGAACTTGGTCAATTGGGCTTCGGCCCATTTCTGGTTCGCCGGTGTAAAGGCAAAACCGGCGGGCTGTTCATTATGCAGACGACGGAGCATTAGCGGTCGATCTCCCCGAAAACGATGTCAATGGTGCCGATAATGGCCGCGACATCCGCCAGTTGATGGCCCGTCGCAATATGGTTAACGGCTTGCAGATGCGAATACCCCGGCGCGCGGAGCTTGGCCTTGTAAGGCTTGTTCGTGCCGTCCGCGACAAGGAAAACTCCGAACTCGCCCTTGGGCGCCTCGATCGAGGCATACACCTCGCCGGCCGGCACATGGAACCCTTCGGTGTAAAGCTTGAAGTGGTGGATCAGCGCCTCCATCGAGGTTTTCATATCCCCGCGTTTCGGCGGCGTCAGCTTGCCACGGGCCAGCACATCCTCGCCCTTGCATTCGTCCAGCTTTTTAATTGCCTGACGGATAATCTTGGTGCTTTCACGCATTTCTTCCATGCGGCAGATATAGCGATCGTAACAATCGCCATTGGTGCCGACCGGAATCTTGAAGTCGAATTCGTTATAGCATTCGTAGGGCTGCGCGCGGCGCAAGTCCCACGCCAGACCGGAACCACGGGCCATAACGCCGGACATGCCCCAATCCAGAACATCCTGTTTTGAAACGACTGCGACATCGACGTTACGCTGTTTGAAAATACGATTTTCGGTCAACAACTCCTCGATATCGTCGAGAACCTTGGGGAATTCCGCGGCCCATGCATCGATATCTTCCAGCAACCCCTCGGGCAGATCCTGATGAACGCCGCCGGGGCGGAAATAGTTGGCGTGCAGACGGGCGCCACACGCCCGTTCATAGAAAATCATCAGTTTCTCGCGTTCCTCGAACCCCCAAAGGTTCGGAGTCAGCGCGCCTACATCCATCGCCTGCGAACAGGCATTCATGATGTGGTTCAGAATGCGGCCAATCTCGGAATACAAAACGCGGATCAGGCTGGCGCGGCGCGGAATTTCGACACCGGTCAGTTTTTCAATCGCCAGACACCACGCATGTTCCTGATTCATCGGCGCAACATAATCAAGCCGGTCCAGATACGGCAGGTTCTGCAAATAGGTGCGGCTTTCCATCAGCTTTTCGGTGCCGCGATGCAACAGGCCGATATGCGGGTCGGCGCGCTGCACGATCTCGCCGTCCAGTTCCAGAACCATGCGCAACACCCCGTGTGCCGCAGGATGCTGCGGCCCGAAGTTGATCGAGAAATTCCGGATCTTCTGTTCGCCGGTCAGGGTGTCACCGTTCGTGCCATCCATTTTCAGGCCTCCTTCTTCTCATCGCCCGGAAGGATATACTCGGCACCTTCCCACGGAGACATGAAATCGAATTGCCGATATTCCTGTGTCAGTTTCACCGGTTCGTACACCACACGTTTTTCCACCTCGTCATAGCGCAGTTCCAGATAACCGCTGGTCGGAAAATCCTTGCGTAGCGGATGCCCCTTGAAACCGTAATCGGTCAACAGACGGCGCAAATCCGGATGGTTGGCAAACAGGATCCCGTACATGTCGAACACTTCGCGTTCCGGCCAGTTGGCCGACGGATGCAGGGCGACGATGGAATCGACCAGTTCATCCTCCATCACGCAGACCTTGACGCGGATACGCTGGTTCTGGGTCATGGAAAGAAAGTGGTAAACAACATCGAACCGTTTTTCCCGGTCAGGGAAATCAATCGCCGTAATATCGATCAGCGACGTGAACTGGCAGGTCGGGTGTGTTTTGAGGAACTCGACAAAATCATACAGACCGGCGGGGGTCACATAGACCTCCAGTTCGTCGCGCGGGTTGATTTCGGCGCTGACCACCGCGTCCTTTTGCTTGGACTGGATAATGGCGATCACTTCATTCAGGGTATCGTTCATTTTCACCCCTCCTATCGGACTATCGTGCCGGTGCGACGGATTTTGCGTTGCAGTTGCAAAATCCCGTACAGCAGCGCTTCGGCGGTTGGCGGACAGCCCGGAACATAGATATCGACAGGAACAATCCGGTCACAGCCGCGCACCACGGAATAGGAGTAGTGGTAATACC
>CAZDLV010000093.1:0-8499 GCA_964506345.1 uncultured Rhodobacterales bacterium
ATTTCGACCATGCCGGACAGCCGGAGCGCAACCGGATCATCACCTTCGAAGGCTCGTTCCACGGGCGGACGCTGGCGATGATTTCGGCGGCGGGGGCCGAGAAGCTGACCAAGGGCTTCGGGCCGTTGCCGGACGGGTTCGACCACGTGCCCTTTGGCGATATGGCGGCGCTGGAGGCCGCGATCACGCCGCAAACGGCGGCGATCATGCTGGAACCGGTGCAGGGCGAAGGCGGCATCCGCGCGTTTTCCGAAGCCGACCTGAAGGCCATCCGTGCGCTTTGTGACGAACACGGATTGTTGCTGGTGCTGGATGAAATCCAGACCGGCGTGGGGCGGACCGGCAAGCTGTTCGCGCATGAATGGGCCGGGATTACGCCGGACATCATGGCGATTGCCAAGGGCATCGGCGGGGGATTCCCCCTCGGGGCGTGTCTGGCCAGCGAACGTGCGGCGGCGGGGATGACCGCCGGAAGCCACGGCACCACCTTTGGCGGCAACCCGCTGGCCTGTGCCGTCGGCTGCGCGGTGATGGATGTGGTGACGGGCGAGGGGTTCCTTGACGACGTCAACCGTGTTGCGGGGCATCTGCGGCAGGGGCTGGAGGGGCTGGTGGCCTCGCATCCCGACGTCTTTGAATCGGTGCGCGGCGAGGGGCTGATGGTCGGCCTGAAGTGCAAGGCGGCCAACACGGATGTGATCAACGCCGGTTACGAGGCGCATGTGCTGACGGTGCCGGCGGGGGACAATGTGATCCGGCTGCTGCCGCCGCTCAACATCACCACCGGGGAAATCGACGAGGCGCTGGCGCGTCTGGAGACAGCGGCGCGGGCCGTGGAGGAGACGCTATGAACCATTTTCTGGACATCCACAAAACCGGTGCGGCGGAGCTGCGCGGGATGATCGATCAGGCGCGCGCGATGAAAGAGGCACGCAAGGGCCTGCCCAAGGGGGCGCCGGATGCGGAACAGCCGCTGAAGGACCATATCGTGGCGCTGATTTTCGAGAAACCCTCGACCCGCACCCGCGTTTCCTTTGATGTCGGGGTGCGGCAGATGGGCGGGCAGACGCTGGTGCTGTCCAGTGCCGATATGCAGCTGGGTCATGGCGAGACGATTGCCGATACGGCGCGGGTGTTGAGCCGCTATGTGGACCTGATCATGATCCGCACCTTCGAGGAGGAGAAACTGCTGGAACTGGCGAAACATGCCACGGTGCCGGTGATCAACGGGCTGACCGACCGCACGCACCCCTGCCAGATCATGGCCGATATCCTGACCTTCGAGGAACACCACGGGCCGATCAAAGGCAAGAAGGTGGTCTGGACCGGTGACGGCAACAATGTCGCCGCCAGCTTCCTGCATGCGGCGGGGCAGTTCGGGTTCGACCTGACCTTTGCCGGACCGGAGCAGCTGGACCCCGAGCCGGAATTCGTGGAATTCGCGCGCGCCAAGGGTGTGAAGGTGGAGATCGATCGCAACGCGGCCAAGGCCGTCGAGGGGGCCGATCTGGTGGTGGCGGATACATGGGTTTCCATGCACGACAAGGACGCCACCGCGCGCCACAACCTGTTGCAGCCCTATCAGGTCAATGCGGAACTGATGGCACATGCCAAGCCGGACGCGCTGTTCATGCACTGCCTGCCTGCACACCGTGGCGAGGAAGTGACGGACGAGGTGATGGACGGGCCGCAGTCGGTGATCTTCGACGAAGCGGAAAACCGGCTGCACGCGCAGAAGGCGATCATGCGCTGGTGTCTGGGGAAATAGGCGCTATCTGCGCCGGCGGGTGACGGTGGGAATCGTCGTCACCCGTTCTATTTCGCCCGGCGGGTGTGGCGGGCGGCCCTGGTTGGCGCGCCAGTAGGCGGGGCCGTGATGGCGCAGCCAGTAAGGAACCGTCAGCAGGAAACCGGCGGCAAATCCGCCGATATGCGCCCAGTAGGCGACGCCGCCAGTTGCGGGATCGGAGCCGATTCCGGCCAGAAGTTGCAGGGCAAACCAGAAGATCAGCATGACCCATGCAGGGACCGTGAACCGTTTGAAGAAGATGATGAAAATCACGATCACATCAATGCGCGCCCGCGGGAACAACAACAGATAGCCGCCCATGACTCCGGCGATGGCACCCGAGGCCCCGATCATCGGGATCTGCGAGTCGGGGGCCGAGGCGACATGCGCGAGATTGGCGGCGATTCCGCTGGCGAGGTAGAACAGCAAAAAACCGATGTGGCCGAAGGCGTCCTCCATATTGTCACCGAAAATCCACAGGAACAGCATATTCAGGCCGATATGCAGCAGGCCCGCATGCAGGAACATGCTGGTTATGATCGTGTGGGTTTGCCGTCCGTCGGTAACCAGCGCCGGCACACTGGCCCAGTCGTAGTAAAACGCCCCGAGTTGCGCCTGCGTCGCGGCCAGTTGCGAGCTGTAGAGGTAGACCAGAACATTGATGACAATCAGCCCGATGGTGACATAGGGCGTGCGTTCGGACGGGTTGTGGTCTTTGATCGGAAACATGGGGGTATCATGACGATTGGCGGGCGCTGGTCAATGGCCGGCCTTTGCGCTAAACCGCAGGACAAGACCACAAAGGGATGAATCATGGCTCGAATTCTTGTTACCTCCGCCTTGCCGTATATCAACGGAATCAAGCACCTCGGCAATCTGGTCGGCAGCCAGTTGCCCTCGGATGTTTACGCGCGCTACATGCGGGCGCGGGGTCACGAGGTGATGTATATCTGCGCCACCGACGAACACGGCACACCGGCGGAACTGGCCGCCGCCAAGGCGGGCAAGCCGGTGGCGGAGTTCTGTGCCGATATGTGGCAGGTGCAGAAGGATATCGCCGACGGTTTCCGTCTGTCGTTCGACTATTTCGGGCGCTCGTCTTCGCCGGAGAACCGCGAGCTGACGCAGCATCTGGCGGCGAAGCTGGCGGAAAACGGGCTGATCGAGGAAGTGTCGGAAAAACAGGTGTATTCCCATGCGGACGGGCGCTATCTGCCGGACCGCTATATCGAGGGGACCTGCCCGAATTGCGGCTCGGAAAACGCGCGCGGCGACCAGTGCGAGAATTGCACCAAGCAGCTGGACCCGACCGACCTGATCAATCCGCGCTCGGCCATTTCCGGCAGCACCGATCTGGAGGTGCGCGAGACCAAGCACCTGTATCTGCGCCAGAGCGCCATGCGCGAGACGCTGGACAAGTGGATCGACGAAAAGAAAGACTGGCCGGTTCTGACGACATCTATCGCCAAGAAGTGGCTGCATGACGGCGACGGGCTGCGCGATCGCGGCATCACGCGCGATCTGGACTGGGGCGTGCCGGTGCAGTTCGAGGGCGCGCCGTGGAGCGGCATGGAAGGCAAGGTGTTCTATGTCTGGTTCGACGCGCCGATCGAATATATCGGGGCGACGGCGGAATGGGCACATGCCAACGATCTGGGCGATGCGGCGTGGGAACGCTGGTGGCGCACCGACAAGGGCGCGGACGATGTGCATTATGTGCAGTTCATGGGCAAGGACAACGTGCCGTTCCACACCCTGTCGTTCCCCGCAACCATGATGGGGTCGAACGAGCCGTGGAAACTGGTGGACTATATCAAATCCTATAACTGGCTGACCTACGAGGGCGGGAAGTTCTCGACCAGCCAGGGGCGCGGGATTTTCATGAATCAGGCGCTGGAGGTGATGCCCTCCGACTACTGGCGCTGGTGGTTGCTGAGCAACGCCCCCGAAAGCGCCGACAGCGATTTCACTTGGGAGAGTTTCCAGGGCGGGATCAACAAGGATCTGGCCGATGTGCTGGGAAATTTCGTGTCGCGGGTGACGAAATTCTGCCGCTCGAAATTCGGCGAGGTGGTGCCGGAGGGCGGCACCTATGGCGAGGCCGAAGCCGCTGTGACCGCCGAGATCGCCAAACGTCTGGCGGCCTATCAGGAGCATATGGAGGCCATCGAGATCCGCAAGGCGGCGGCAGACCTGCGCGCCATCTGGGTGGCGGGTAACGAGTATTTGCAGGCCGCCGCACCGTGGAGCGTGTTCAAGACCGACCCGGAGGCCGCGGCGGCGATGGTGCGGTTCGCGCTCAACCTGATCCGGCTGTATGCGATTGTGTCGGAACCGTTCATTCCCGACGCCAGCGCGAAAATTCTGGCGGCGGTGAAGGTGGAGGATGCCGGCTGGCCCGATGACCTCGACGCGGCGATGCAGGCGCTGCCGGCCGGACATGCGTTTGCAACCCCCGATGTGCTGTTCGCCAAGATCGCCGACGAGCGGCGCGAGGAGCTGGAAGCGCAATTCGCGGGGGAGAACGCGGCGTGACCTACAAGGTGACATGCCATTGCGGCGCGGTGGAACTGGCGGTGGATTTTCCCGACGGGCTGACGAATCTGAAACGCTGCAACTGTTCGATCTGCCGTCGCAAGGGGGCGATCATGGCCTATGCTGCGGGGGAAAACGTGACGCTGGTGAAGGGGGAGGACGTGCTGTCGACCTACAGTTTCCACACCCGCGCGGCGCAGCACCATTTTTGTTCGGTCTGCGGGATTTATACGCACCACCGCCCGCGGTTCGATCCCGCGCTGGTCGGGATCAATACCGGCTGTATCGAAGGGATCACGCCGGAGGATGTGGCGGATTACGAATTGCTGGACGGGGTGAATCACCCGATGGATACGAAAAGCTGACGCAACGCTGGGGGAACCTGTGAGCGAGACTTATGTTGACCGGTTGGCCGACGATCTGCGTGCCAGACGCTTACCGTTTGACCGGATTCCGGTTGTCGATCTGGCACCGCTGTCCGGCGGCGGGGACCCTGCCGAAATGGCACAGGCGATCCACGATGCCCTGACAAACACCGGTTTCATGTATGTGAAAAACCACGGTGTCGCGGAAACGGTGATCGGCGCGGCATTTGATCAGGCAGCGCGGTTTTTTGCCCTGCCCGCCGCGCAGAAAATGGCGCTGCATATCGGGAATTCCGGTGAAGCCCTGCGGGGATATACCGGGGTTTTCGGGGAAAATACCGACCCGACCCGCACCCGCGACCTGAAAGAAATTTTCGACCTTGGCCGTGCGGCGCGTGATGGCAAGGTCAGGCCGTTTTTCGGGCCGAACCAGTGGCCCGGATCGTTGCCGGATTTCGGCGGGGTTTTCATGCGATACCATAACGCCATGCTTGATCTGGCGCTGCGGTTGATGCGCGGGATCGCCCTTGCCCTGGACCTGCCGGAGGGATATTTTGCCCCGATGCTGCGCGAACCCGTCGCCATCCAGCGGGTGTTGCACTATCCGCCACAAAACGGTGTGCGCGACGACAGCCTGATCGGCATCGGCGCCCACACCGATTATGGTTGTCTGACCATTCTGGCACAGGACACGGTCGGGGGCTTGCAGGTGATGACCCGCGACGGCGACTGGATCGCGGCCCCGCCCCTGCCCGGCACATTTGTCATCAACATCGGTGATATCATGCAACGGCTGACAAACGATGTGTATCTGGCGAACATGCATCGGGTGATCAATACCTCGGGTCGCGAACGATATTCGCTTCCGTTTTTTTTCGACTTCGATTTCGATACGGTGGTGACGCCACTGCAAGGGTGCGTAACGCCGGACAATCCGGCGAAATACCCGCCGGTGATCAGCGGCGCACACAAATGGGACCGCTATGTCGAGAGTTTCCCGCACCTGCACAACAAAGGGTCGGCCAATGGAGATTAATGCCCCGGGGGCGGTCGCAACCGCTTTACAATAGCGCGCGAACGGCTATTTTTGCCCTGCCCGCCTGCGGCGCGATTTCGCAAGACACAAGGAACGAATGTCGCGTCGTGCGGCGCACAGATACGGGTTGCGGTGTTATGCCGGATATATGACCCGACGCCGGATGCGGGCGTGATGGAATGGTAGACATAAGAGACTTAAAATCTCTGGGCCCTAGGCCGTGTGGGTTCGAGTCCCACCGCCCGCACCAACAATAAACTAAATATATCGCTTCTACTTGCTTATAACGGCACGGCAACCTGACGTCCGGAAATCCCGCACAGGGTGTCCGGTCTGTCCGGTCTGTTTCTCCGGATCGGACAGATTGTCAGACGAGCAGGTGATGGTCGGGAGCGCCTGCGGATATAGCAGGTTGTCGATGACCAGATGGCCGGAGGCACCAATAACGATGAAGGAGCCGTTTTTTGTGTCGGACACGGGGTTTATCTTGAAGGAATGCGATTGAAAGGGGATTGCGCCGCGCCAGGATTCGAGGATCCGGCGCGGCCCGTTTATCAGCTTTGCAACGCTTGGTGACTACCGTCGCAGAACGGCTGACCGTCGGTCTGCTTGCAGGCGCAGAAGTATTTCGTTTCTGACGCTTCGGCCTTCCATTTCATGGGCAGAAAGTCGGTTCCTGCGTGGGAACCATCGCAAAACGGTTGGTTTTTTGATTGTCCGCAGGAGCACCAGAAATAGCTTTTTCCTTCTTCCACCTCGACGGCAACCGGCGCGGTGCCCGCGACTTTTCCTTTGGTCATTCAGATATTCTCCTTGGTTTGGTTGATCGGCTTCAGCCGAAGGTAAATGCGCTTTCGACAGCACCCATGACGTGATCTTCGAGGGTTTTCATGCCCCGGTCCGTAAGGGCGGCCCCTGCCACGACGTGCAGGGGAATCAGGTGTTCTTCGCGTGGGTTGGCGTCGCGCGCACCGGGCGCCCGGCCCCATGTGGCCAGCATCCGGTTGCGTTCGTCCGCGTCGGCGCGGGTGATGGCATCTGTTAGCCAGCGATCGAATTCCATGCCCGCCGGGCCCGTGCGCCCGCCGCCGCGCATTGCCCGCATCATCACGGACATATTGTGATAGGTATTGCCCGAACCGATAATCAAAACGCCCTCGTCGCGCAAAGGGGCCAGCGCGCGACCGGCGGCCAGATGTGCCTCGGGGTCAAGATCGGCGCGCAGGCTCAACTGCACGGTGGGAATATCGGCCTTGGGAAACGCGACCTTGAGCGGCACGAAAGTGCCGTGATCATAACCACGCTTTGCGTCCTCGCCCGTCTCGAATCCCGCGACTTCCAGCAAGCCGCGCACCCGCGCTGCCAAAACCGGATCGCCGGGCGCGGGCCATGTCAATTGATAGGTGTGGGGCGGGAAGCCGCCGTAATCAAACAACAGATCAGGAGCGGGATTGCTCTGCACCGTGAATTGCTCCTCTTCCCAGTGACCCGAGATCACCAATAGCGCCTTTGGTTTTTCCGGCAAGCGGTTGGACAGATCTTCGAGAAATTTTCGTTGTTTGTCCCATGTGTCAGCGGGATCCCAGTCCATGAAGAAGCAGGGGCCACCACCGTGCGGGATGAACATTGCGGGTTGTCGTGCAGTCATCTTTTACTCCGTTCAATTTGAACTATCTGGTGCCACGCAGGGCGCGCGAGTAACCTGCCAGCCGGCTTCATGCCGAAGCTGCCGTGCCAGCCGGTGCATAGGGTGACTTCTTGCTTCGAACGCGGTTTTGCAGAACGAACGACACGATCAGCAGTCCCCATGCGACAACAGCAGGCGGCCAGCCCGGGTCGCCGACCGAGATGTGCGCCGATGCGGCAAGCAACAGGTGCCAGAACATCGCCGCATAAGCGAAATCGCTCAGGAATGTCGAAGGACGCCACAGGATTATTACCGCCGCCACGATCTTGAGAATCGCAAGCGGCCAGACGATATAACCGGGATAATGCAGGAGGTTTTCATACATACCCACCACCATCTGGTGCGCAAATATATAAAATATGCCTCCTCCCAGATATACCAGTGCCACCAGCCCGGTGGCGATCCAGTATACGACTTTTGCGGTTTTGTCGCTCATTTCCGTCTCCGTTTCGTTGGCATCCTTGCTGGCGCTTTCGCATCGGGGCTGCCTGGTATTGATTCATCAGTTAAATTGTATTATAAACTTGGTAGACAAAAGAAAAGTAGGCACTTTAAAGTAACCACCGGAACGGGAGACGAAATGTCCAAAACCCACCCTCCTTCTTGTCCGATGGAAGCCATCCTGCGATTGTTGATGGGACCGTGGACGGCCTACATCCTGTATGTTCTGCGTGAGCAGGGGCCACAGCGATTTGGGGCCCTGAGGCGGGCCGTTCCCGGCATTTCGACCCGCGTGTTGACCGAGCGACTTCGCATGTTGCAGGGAGCCGGAGTCATCTGGCGCGAACAGAGCCAGACGATTCCGCCGGCCGTGACCTACGGGCTGACGGCGCGGGGCGATGAATTGGGGTCCGTGCTCGACAACCTGGGGGAAATAGCACTACGCTGGCAGGCCGAAGGGGCTTTTTCAAACAGTGGGGTGGCCGCCGAATAGGTTTCTGTGAAGAACCAGAGAGGTGGTCCAACTTTTTCGACCAGTCAGCAGCCAGAAGTGGTCGCGGAATTTCGGACCAGCGAAACCGGTCACTGTGTTGGCCGAGGCGTTGTTGGTGCCGGCGCCGCAAAAGAAAGGAAGACAAAAGGTCCA
>CAZDLV010000094.1:0-8203 GCA_964506345.1 uncultured Rhodobacterales bacterium
GATATTTCGCGCCGATGACGCTGCGCGCGCCGGATTAATGGGTCCTGACCCTAGATCAGTTGCGAATAGACCGCGAGCGCCAGCGTTCTCAGCTCTTCTTTGCTGATATCGCCGACCAGCGCATAGGTGATGTCGCTGTCCATCCAGTAGAAGGCCTCGAACCCGTCGAGCGAGGTAAACTTGAATGCGGTTCCGGTGTTGGCCTTGCTGTCCGTGGCATACAGGGTGACGCGCCGGCCGGCGGCATTTTCAAACATGAATTGCGCGGCGGGACCGGTGTCGCTGGACAGCAGGCGCCCGCCCAGCAGGGTGAATCCCTTCGATGCCAGATCGGGGGCCTTGATGTCGGCCCCCAACCGGTTCGACAGCCATTTCACAAGGTGGTCCTGCTGTTCCGAGGCAACCTCGACCGGATGCAGCACCTCGACCGAGAAAATGGCATGTGCGGCTATGGCCTCGTTGGCGACAAGGCGCGGCGAGGTTGCGGGGACCGGCGTGTTCAGCGACCAGCCGATGCCGATGCCGCCCAGCAGCAGGGCGACACCGGCAGCGATATTGGCGATACCGGAAAAAAACGGGCGGCGCGCGGTTGGCTCAAGCACATCCAGCAGGCGCGCCGGCACGGATTTTTCCAGCGGAAAACCGGCCTGCAATTCGGCGGTGATTTCGGCATAGCCGGCCAGCCGGTCGGCCTCGTCCGGATGGTCGGCCAGATAGGTTTCCACCATCGCTCCGCGTGCGGGATCCAGCGCGCCGTCCAGATAGGCGTGCAGGTCTTCGTCCGTGATTTTTTCCGGTTCTGTCACGTGACGCTCCTTAATTTCGGGCCGTTCGGGCGGTCGCGCATTTCGCGCAGCGTGGCCCGCGCCCGTGCCAGCCGCGACATCAGGGTGCCTTTGGGAATGGCAAGAATCCCGGCCGCCTCGTTATAGTCGAACCCTTCCAGCGCCACCAGCAACAACACCTGTTTCTGTTCGTCCGGCAGGCTGGCAATATGGCGCAGGGTCTGGTTCAGGGCCAGCCGGCTTTCCTGATGGCCCGACACACCGATGCCGGCGTGTATATCGTCCAGCGGAACGGTGTGGCCGCGGTTCTTGCGCCGCGCATCGCGGTGCAGGTTCAGCAATATGGTAAACAACCACGCCCGCACGCTGCCCCGGGGTTTCCACAGGTGCTTTTTACGCACCGCGCGTTCCAGACAATCCTGGACCAGATCATCGGCCAGTGTCACATCCCCGACCAGCGCGCGCGCATAGCGGCGCAGGGCGGGGATGGCGGCTTTGATCTCGTCCAGGATGCTCATTTCCGGTTCCTACGGGCGGGCAAGATGCCAAACACCCTTGACACCGTCACCGGTGATATCCCCGGCGGCCATGTCTTTGAACCAAGTGTACAGCGGCATACCCTTGTACGTCCACTGGCGCGAGCCGTCGGCGCGGATGATGATGCCATACAGGCCTTCGGGGCGGTCGGCATCGGTGGCCATCAACGGCGGCCACTTGACGGCGCAGTCACCGTTGCAGTTGGAAACGGCAGCAGTGTCCTTGTCGAAAGTATACAGTGTCATGCCCGACATATCGGCCAGAACCGATCCGGCCGAGGTTTCGGCCATCTGCGCGCCGGGCATGCCGGCCATGCTGGCGAACGCGAAAGCAGGGGCAAGGAAAGTTGCGGCGACGCCGGCAAGAAGTGTTGTGCGAATATTCATGGGATACCTTTTTCTGTTGGTTTGCGAAAGGCCCGTCAAAGACCTGTATACTGTAAACGGCGCTGCGCGGAAAATAATCCCGCCGGATGAAAATAAACTGCGGAAAAATAAATTTTTGCCGTCGTGCCGGTTCTGGCGCGCCGGTTCTGGTCAATACCGCCGACACCCGCTAAAAGCGTATAAAATTTAACGCGAGAGTATTTATGACCCACCCGACGATCAGGCCGCAGCCCGGCATCCTTGATATTGCCCCCTATGTGGCGGGCGACAGTTCGGTCGCCGGCGGGGTGCATAACCGGATAATCAAGCTCGGCTCGAACGAGAACCCCTATGGCGCCTCGCCCGATGCCATCGCCGCGTTCAGGGCCGCCGCCGAGGGGCTGGCGCTCTATCCCGATACCGGTCACGGGGCCTTGCGCGCCGCCATCGGGCAGGTGTACGGGGTTGATCCGGCCCGGGTGGTTTGCGGCGCCGGTTCGGACGAGATCATTGCCTTTCTGTGTCAGGTCTATGCCGGCGTCGGTGACGAGGTGCTGTATACCGAACACGGGTTTTCCATGTATCGCATTTCCGCGCTGGCCGCGGGGGCGACGCCTGTGGTGGCGCCCGAGGATACGCGGACTACGGATGTGGATGCCCTGCTGGCGGCCTGCACGGAGCGCACGAAACTGGTGTTTATCGCCAATCCCAACAATCCGACGGGGACGATGATTTCCGGTGCCGAGGTGGCGCGGCTGGCCGAGGGGCTGCCGGAACAGGCCCTGCTGGTGCTGGACGGGGCCTATGCCGAATTTGTCGAGGATCCCGGGTTCGATGCGGGGCTGTCGCTGGTGGAAAGCCGCGACAACGTGGTGATGACGCGGACGTTTTCCAAGATTTACGGGCTGGGCGGTTTGCGCGTCGGCTGGGGCTACGGGCCGGACCATGTGATCGATGCGCTCAACCGGGTGCGCGGGCCGTTCAATGTCTCGGCGGCGGGGCTGGCGGCGGCGGAGGCGGCGGTGCTGGATGTGGACTATACCGCGAAATGCAAGGCGCTGAACACGCAGTGGCGCGGGTGGCTGACGGGGCAGCTGCGCGACATGGAAATTGCGGTGGACGACAGCTTCGGCAATTTTGTGCTGGCGCGGTTTGCCTCGGCGGACCAGGCGCTTATGGTGGACGCCGAATTGCGGTCGCGCGGCTTGATCGTGCGGCAGGTGGCGGGCTACGGCTTTCCCGAAGGGCTGCGGATCACCGTCGGGGACGAGATCGCCTGCCGGCAGGTGGTGCAGGGAATACGGGATGCTTTGAACGGCGGGGATACGGACGCATGAGCGAACAGTTTGAACATGTGGCCCTGATCGGGCTGGGGCTGATTGCCTCGTCTATTTCGCACGCGATGCGGCGCGCCGGAATGACGGCGCGGATCACCGGCACGGCGCGGTCTGCCACCACACGGGGCAAGGCGCGCAAGCTGGGGATTTGCGATCAGGTGTTCGACACAGCGGCCGAGGCGGTGCGCGGCGCCGATCTGGTTATTCTGGCGGTGCCGGTCGGCGCGATGGCGGCGGTGGCAAAGGAAATCGCGCCAGTGCTGGAACAGGGCGCGGTTGTCAGCGATGTCGGGTCGGTGAAACGGGCGGTGATCTCGGCGGTAAAACCGGTTCTTCCCGAACATACCCACTTCATTCCGGCACATCCGCTTGCAGGAACCGAACAATCAGGACCGGAGGCAGGGTTTGCCAGCCTTTATGACAATCGCTGGTGCATCCTGACGCCGGAGCCGGATACGGACGCGGTGGCGCTGGAGAGGCTCCGGCAGTTCTGGAAGGCGCTGGGGGCCAATGTCGATACGATGGATGCGGATCACCACGATCTGGTGCTGGCGGTAACCAGCCATGCGCCGCACCTGATTGCCTATACGATGGTCGGTGTGGCCGATGATCTGGGACGGGTGACCGAAAGCGAGGTCGTGAATTACTCGGCCGCCGGTTTCCGCGATTTTACGCGGATTGCGGCGTCGGACCCGACCATGTGGCGCGATGTGTTTCTGAACAACAAGGACGCGACGCTGGAAATTCTGGGCCGCTTTACCGAGGAGCTGTTCGCGTTGCAACGGGCAATCCGCACCGGTGACGGCGACCACCTGCACGCCTATTTCACCCGCACACGGGCCATCCGGCGCGGGATTATCGAGGCGGGGCAGGATACCGACGCGCCGAACTTCGGGCGAGACGAGGAGGACGACGGATGATCGCGGGGCGCACGGGATTGGCGATATTGCTGTTGGCCGGACTGGCGGCATGCGGGCGCGGCGGCAACACCACGCGCGGTGCGGCGCGCCAGCATGCGCCCGATCTGGCGGGGCTGCAACAATTGTGCGGCAATCCCGCGTTGCAGGGCGTAAAACTGCCGCGCATTACCGAGAGCAACCCGCAATGCGGCATCCGCAATCCGGTGCAGGTGTTTTACGTCGCGGGGGTCGAAATGAACCCCGCGCCGGTGCTGAATTGCAACACGGCCAACGCGCTGGCAAGCTGGGTCAACGGGGCGGCGGTGCCGGTCGTTGCCTCGATCGGCGAGCGGTTGACGCGGCTGCGCGTCGGCTCGGACTATGTTTGCCGGACACGCAATTCGGTGCGCGGGGCGAAACTGTCGGAACATGCCACCGGCAATGCCATCGACATCACCGCCTTCACGCTGGCCAGCGGCAAGGTCTATACGATCGCCGAGGGCTGGACCTCGCGCGCGTTCGGTGCGGCCATGCGACGGATTTACAAAAAGGCCTGCGGGACATTCGGCACCACATTGGGACCGAATGCCGACCGGTATCATCAGGATAACCTGCATTTCGATGTGGCGTCCTATCGCGGCGGGCCGTATTGCCGCTAAGCGCCCGACGGAACATCCGTTTTAGAACTTTTCTTGTAACCACCTGTATATAAATGTTTATTCGGGAAATTGCCCATGGGCAATTTTTCGGTTTGCGCGGTTTATGCCGGTTTATGCCGGTTTATGCGGGGCTTTCCCTCACGCGGTTTTCAAGGCGCTGTTACCGCGGGATTTCAACAGGCACTGGTCGAATCCGCCTTGCACGGGCCGGTGCGGGGGCTTGGGCGCACGCTCGCTCACATCCGCACACAAGCGCGCAGCACCGGATTGTGCGGCACAGGCCGTCGCGGATAGCGTTCTCGCAGAGTTTTTGCGAGGATAAAGGAATTTACCATGCGACGGTTTTCAACAATTGCGATCATAAGCGCGGCGCTGTCGGTGCCGCTTTCCCTGCCCGCCCTTGCCGGCGAGGTGATGCTGAAATCGCGTGACGGCGCGTTTTCGATGACCGGGGATTTGCGTGACTTTCGCGACGGCAGCTACATCATCAACAGCGTGTTCGGCGAAGTGGCGATCAACGCTGCCGAGGTCGATTGCATCGGCGATGCCTGTCAGGTGTTTTTGCCGCAAACCTCGGAATTCGGAATTGCGGGGCTGGCGATCCTGACGCGCTCGCTGGTGCCGGCGCTGCTGGTCGAATACGGGCAGGCCTCGGGGTACAAGGTCAGCATCGGCGCGGGTGGTCAGGCCGGAACGATGGCGGTGACGTTCGACGACGGCAAGGACAAACCGGCGGCTGTGGTGTCGGTGAGCGGCAACGGAACCGTCGGAGGGTATCGCGATCTGGTGGCGAAACGGGCGTCGATCGTTGTCGCCGGGCGCCCCCCCGATCCGGCCGAGGTGCGCAGCATCGCCGAATCCGGGCAGGGCGATTTGTCGGCCTCGCGCGCACAAGAGGTCGTGGCGATGGAGGCGCTGGTGTTTCTGGTGTCGGACCAGAATCCGGTGCGGTCGCTGACCACGCAGCAGATCGACGATATTTTTACCGGCAAGATCACCAACTGGGCCGATGTCGGCAGCTATGACCAGCCGATCAATGTCTATCGCCGCCGCGAGGGGGACGCGATCACCAATGTGTTGCGAAACGATCTGATGCACGACAAACAGGCGCCGCTGGTGGCGGCCGCGACGACCATTCCGGACGAAGATTCGCTGTCGGATCGCGTGGCGGCGGATCCGTACGGCATCGGGTTTTCGCATTATTCCGAGATCGGCGACGCGCGGGCGCTGGCGGTGCGCGGAACGTGCGGAATTCTGGCATCCCCGACGCCGTTCAACATCAAATCCGAGGAATACCCGTATTCGCACCGTTTGTATGCCTTCGTTCCCGACGGACCGTTGCCCGCCGTGGCACAGGGGTTCATGGACTATGTGATGACCGACGCGGCGCAGCTTGCGGTGGAACGGGCCGGATTTATCAGCGGCAACATCGACACGGCCACGGCCGACCAGCAGGGGTATCGTTTTGCCAACGCGATCCTTGCCTCGCAGGACGAGGTGGGGTTGCGCGATCTGTTGTCGATGACCGAGTCGCTGATCGACGCCGAGCGCCTGTCCACGACCTTGCGGTTCGAGACAAGTTCCAGCCAGCTGGATGTGCGCGCCGAGGCGGATCTGAAACGGCTGGTTTCCCTGTTTTCGCAAAAAGATTTTTCATCGCGCGAGATCATGCTGGTTGGCTATAGCGATTCTGTCGGCAATGCCGCCTCGAACGCAAATCTGGCCAGACGGCGGGCGGAACAGGTGTTGGCACGAATTCGTGAAATCGCGCCGGCTGGGGTTCTGGACGGGTTGCAGTTCAGCACCTCGGGGCGTGGCGAGGTTTCGCCGATTGCCTGCAATGATGCCCCGAACGGCCGTTTCGTCAACCGTCGGGTCGAGGTCTGGATCCGTGCCAAAACCTGATTCACCGCGTGGGCGGCGCGATGAAAAGTGGATTTTTCGTTGCGTTTTTAATACAATGCGCGTGTTATGACGACATGACGCACAAATGGAGACTGTGAAATACGGGATTTAACGGTAAAGGAGAGCATATGCGCGCGCTTACGAATTTTATCTGGACGGGGCTGTTTTCGGTCTTTGGAACCGTGGTTTCTGCTCAGGTGCAAGATGTGCAGGATGTGTGGATTACGCCTGATCTGCCATATGTTGAATTCGAGGTCGGGAACGATTTTTTCCTGATCGAACGCAATCAGGATAGCAGCGCGCGGATTTCCGATGCCTTCGCCAAGACCTCGCGTCCTTGCCCGCCGTTTTGTGTGCAGCCGATGGTGGTGGCCGACGGGGTCGAGACGGTCGGGGAAATCGAGCTGCTGGATTTCGTGCAGGACTATGTTCAGGAAGGCACCGGTTATCTGATCGACGCCCGTGTCGAGAGCTTTTTCAGGACCGGCACGATCCCCGGGGCGGTCAATATGCCGTTCAACATGTTTTCACCCTCGCCGACCAACCCGTTTCTGGACCAGTTGCTGGTCTTGCTGGGCGGGTCGTTGCAGACCTCGGGCAAGTGGGATTTCAGCAACGCCAAGGATCTGCTGATTTTCTGTAACGGCCCGTGGTGCGCGCAAGCGCCGGCCGCGATTCACAATCTGCTGGGGCTGGGGTATCCGCCGTCGCGGTTGCGATATTACCGTGGCGGAATGCAGAGTTGGGCCAGTCTGGGCCTGAGTATTTTTGTTTCGCAATAAAACGTGTGGGGGGGTATCATGGCAGGCAAGCGTAGAATTCAGGGTGTCACAATCGCGGTTCTGGCCAGCGTTTTGGCCACTGGCGGTGCGGCGCGCACAACGCCGGTTCCCGGCCCGATGCCGGTGGCGCAACCGGTTTTGCACGGGGTGCGCGTGGCGCAGGCGGTGCAGTTGCCGCCGATCAAGCCCTCGGCCAAGCGGCGGTTGACGTTTTATTCCGACAAGGCCATCGAGGCGTTGTTCGAACTTGCGAAAGAGGATCTGGCGGCGGGCCAGACCGGCGCCAGCCTGTCATCCGAGACAACCAATATGTTGCGGATGGCCATTGTGCGGCTGATCCAGGCGGGCGAGAAATCCGGCCTGACCGTCGATCAGGTGGCACTGTTTTTCGGACAGCAGGTCAAGGAACGGTTTTCCGGCCCGATTCCGGTGATTTTGCAAAATGCCGATGGCAAGCTGGACGCCGCTCCGCTGTTTCGCAGCATCGAGGGCAGCCAGTCCAACATGCACTTTATGGCGGTGAATACCGACTACATGACGATGTTGCAGGCCGAAGGGGCGAAAATGGCGGGCAATAACACTGCTGCGACCGGTTCTGCGCAGCCGGCCACGCCCGCCGCGCCGCAAGCCGATGCAACGCCGGTGGCGCCGGTGGCGCTGGACCCTGCTTCACAGTCGATTCTGGACCGGGTCGAAATGGTCAACGGCGAACGGACAATTGTGGTGATCGTCGGGGATACACTGGCGTCCTATGCCTCGGTGTTTTTCGGTGACACGCTGGCCTATCGTAAAATCTATCTGGCCAACGAAGGTGTGTTGACCAATCCGAATTTTCTGGAGGTCGGCCAGCGGGTGGTTATTCCCGACCGGTGACTCCGGGTCCTAGGGTCAGGACCCATTAATCCGGCACGCGCAGTTTGACGGATTTGTTCGC
>CAZDLV010000095.1:0-8177 GCA_964506345.1 uncultured Rhodobacterales bacterium
CGGTGGATAAACAGGTATTCGACTTTTATGTCGCGACACTTGAACGGTTGGCCCCCGACGCGCTTTGGTGTGCTGCCGGGGTCGGGGCGGGCCAGATACAGGTCAACGAATGGTGTATTGCGGCCGGCGGCCACACCCGCACAGGACTGGAGGACAACCTGCGTCTTGACCGCACTACGCTGGCTCCGTCGAACGCGGCACTGGTTCGGCGCACTGTGGAAATCTGCGAAAAATACGAACGCCCCGTTGCCAGTTGGCAGCAAGCGCGCGAAATCCTGCAACTGCCTGAAATACCGGAACACCCATGAGCTTTTCCCCCTTCGACAGCGCCATATTCCGTAAACTGTACGGCGACCCGGAAACCGCGGGCCTGTTCACCGACAGCGCCGAGGTCCGCGCCCTGCTGCTGGTCGAGGGCATTCTGGCCAAGGTTCAGGGCGATCTGGGCATTATTCCGCGCGACTCCGCCTATTTCATCCAGCGCGCGTCGATCGAGGTCCAGATAGACCCGGCGGCGCTGGCCGACGGCACCGCCGGCGACGGCACGCCCGTTACCGCACTGGTTGCCGCATTCCGCAAGGCAATGGAATCGCCGGAACACGCCGGCTACGTCCACTATGGCGCAACCGTGCAGGGCATTCACGACACTGCCGTGATCCTGCGTCTCCGGCGGTTTCTGGCACATCTCGATGCGCGTCTCGACCGGCTTGCAACCTTGCGCGAGGATACCTTCAAAGCGGAGTTTGACACCCTGCGCACCCGTTTGCGCCGCACAGGCCAGCAGATGCCGCTGGTTGTGCCATCGGGCACATCACGCGGTCGCGCCGGCCTCGGCCCCGCCGAGGTCGAAGCGGCGGTAGCATCCGCGCTCGGTCTGGGCATCGGAACGCCGGAAACCGCGCGTGGAAACCGTGCGGGTTTTGCAACAGACCTCGCTGATCTTGTGAAAACTCTGGATGCGCACAGGCGCGAACCTCCCGACCGGATTGCCGAAGGCACCGTAAAAACCATGGCTACACTGGTTTCCGGACTGGCCGAACAATTGCACCGGATTGCCCCCGATAATGCGCCCGGCGACGCCAGCTATCGCGCGCTTGAATCGCTGCTGCTACCGCAAATCTGTATCGCCACGATCGTCGCCCTGAATCACAGCATCGCGCTGGCCGGTCGATAGAAAACATTCAGACCAGCGCGAACCGCGCCGACGCCGAAAAATCCCCTTCGGGGGCGACGACGCCGCGCGCGAACAAATCCGCAAGATGCGCCAGAACGTTCCGCGATGCAGCGCCGTGCAAGCGGGCATCCACGTCACGATAGATATCGGTCGTAATTTCGGACACCGTGCGCGCGTGCCCTTCCAGTGCCACCAAAATCTGCGACTCGCGTTGTTGCCGGTGCGCCAGCAGATAGGCCAGCATTTCCTGCGCATCGTGCAGCGTCGCACCGTGACCGCAATGATATGTATCTTCGGGCCGCGCCTGCAATTTGCGAATACTGTCCCGATAGGCTGTCAAATCCCCGTCAGGTGGTGAAATCAGCGTCGAGGCCCAGCCCATCACATGATCCCCGGAAAACAGCGCGTCTTGCCCGCACCACGCAAAACACAGGTGGTTCGACAAATGCCCGGGCGTGTGGACCGCCCGTAATTCCCACCCCGCACCGGACACCGTATCGTCATCCGCCAACACCACATCCGGCGCAAACCCCGCATCGATTCCCTCGCCGCCGTCCAGCCCCCCCTGTGCATCCAGACGACACATCAGCTCCGAGCGTGCGGCATCGGCCGCCCCGAATCCATAAACCGGCGCACCGCTCAGCACGGCCAGTCGCGCCGCCAGCGGCGAATGGTCTACATGCGAATGGGTCACCAGAATATGCGACACCCGCCGCCCTGCCAGCACCCTTTGCAGCGCCGCCAAATGCGCCGGATCATCCGGCCCGGGATCGATAACCGCGACCTCGGCCTCGCCCAGAATATAGCTGCGCGTGCCGGTGAATGTCATCGGGCCGGCATTTGGCGCGGTCACAACCTGCAAGCCGGTCTGCAAGACCTCGCCAACACCCACGGGCGGGTGGTGATCGGTATGGAACGGCGGTTTCAACGGCTTCCCCCTTGCCAGCGCGCAATGTGGCGCGTAACTGTGTTTAGGCTATGAACTTCACCTGGCTCAAGTCCTATATGCCGCGCAGCCTGTTTGGCCGCTCGTTGATGATCCTGCTGTTTCCGGTGGTGTTTTTGCAACTGGTGATCGGGCTGGTGTTCATCCAGCGCCACTTCGCGCAGGTCACCGACCAGATGACCAATTCGGTCTCGCTGGAGGTGCGATACGCCGCCGACTCGGTCGAGCAAGCTGCGGATATCACCGATGCGCGCGCCATTCTCGACACGCTCTCGCGCCCGTTCAATATCAAAATGACCTTGCTGCCGAACACGGTATTTGTCCCCGGTATCCGGCGCTATTTCTATGACGTCTCGGGCAAATCCATCGTGACGACGCTGAAGCGCGGGTTGCGGCGCCCGATTTTCGTTGACCTGACAACCGACAAAACGCTGGCGACGCTGGCGTTTCGCACAAGCAAAGGCATCCTGCACGCAGATATACCGCGCGCGCGCGTCAGCGCCATCAACCCGCACCAGTTGCTGGTTCTGATGGTCTTTGTGTCTATTTTTCTTACCGTCATTTCCATTCTGTTCCTGCGCAACCAGATTCGCCCGATCCGCGAACTGGCGCAGGTTTCCGAGGCCTTCGGCAAAGGCCGCAGTATCGCCTTCCAGCCCAGCGGCGCCAACGAGGTCAGGCGGGCCGGCACCGCATTTCTGTCAATGCGCGCCCGTCTGGAACGCCAGATAGAACAACGCACCCACATGTTGTCCGGTGTCAGCCACGACCTGCGCACCCCGTTGACCCGCCTGAAACTGTCACTGGCCATGCTCGACCCCTCGCCCGAGGTCGAACAGTTGCAGGATGACGTAACCGAAATGGAAAAGATGCTGGACGGGTTTCTGTCGTTTGCGCGTGGCGACACGCTGGAGGAAATACGGCCAACCGATATCAAATCGCTGTTTGAAAAGGTCCGCGCGGATTGCGAGCGTTCGGGAAACACGCTCGACTATATTTATCGCGACACGGGTGACGGCACCGGGTTGGTTACCCTTCGCCCCGCCGCTATTGTGCGCGCGGTCAACAATCTGCTGTCGAATGCCTACAACTATGCCGACACCGTCCGCCTGCGCGTCTCGATCACCGGCAGGTTGCTGACCATCGAGGTCACCGACGACGGCCCCGGCATTCGCGTCGAAGACCACGCCGAGGCATTGAAACCTTTTGTGCGTCTGGATCCGGCGCGCAACCAGAACAGGGCCGGCGGTGTCGGACTGGGGCTTTCGATTGCCGCCGACATTGCGCGCAGCCACGGCGGGCAACTGCGTCTGGCGGTCAGCAAATCTCTCGGCGGCCTGCGCGCGACACTTACGATCCCTTTGTGACGATATCCATCCCCTTGCGGGCAAACACCGCAACATACTGGCCAAGACGCAACCCCTGTTCAACATTCGAGGCATTGCCGGACAGCGCGCGTTTTTTTACTCCCTGAAGGATTGCCGCCATGCGGAAAAAGCTGAACGCCACCGGAAAATCCATGTCCGGCACATCGGACAATCCCATGCGGCGGGCATAAAGGTCGATATATTCGCGATCCTCCGGGATCCCCAGTGCCGCACGATCAACACCGTCCAGCCCGCGCCCCTCGGCCCCTACCGGCATTGCCCACTGCATCAGTTGCGCCCCGAGGTCGGCCAGCGGATTTCCCAGTGTTGACAGTTCCCAATCCAGAACCCCGACCAGCGCGCCGGCATCGTCAAACAGCAAGTTATCGATCCGCCAGTCACCATGCACCAGCGACGGCGCCACCGTGTCGGGGGGGATATTCTCCGCAAGCCAGCGCGACAACGCATCCATCGCCGGAATTTCGCCGGTCTCGCTCGCCGTATACTGCTTGGTCCAGCGTGAAATCTGGCGCGAGAAGTAGTTCCCCGAAGGCCCGTAATTTTCCAGTCCGGCGGCGCGAAGGTCAACGCTGTGCAAGGCAACCAGCCCCGCATTCATCGAGTCATAGACATGTCGCCGGCACGCGGGTGTGCAATCCGGCAACCGTGGATCGGTGAAGTTTTTCCCCTCGATAAAATCCATCACGAAAAACATGGATCCGAGAACCGCGGTATCCTCGCACAAAAAATAGGTCTTTGGCACCGGAACGCCGGAATCCGCCAGCGCCCGCATCACACGATATTCGCGATCAACAGCGTGTGCCGACTTCAACAGGGTTCCGGCCGGTTTTTGCCGCAACACATATTTTCCTGTGGCCGAGGTCAGGATAAACGTCGGGTTGGACTGTCCGGTCGCGGTTTTTTCTGCGGTGACCGGCCCTTTAAACCCGTCGATACGGGGTGCCAGATATGCCGCGACCGCCTTCAGGTCCAGCATGTTCACACCCGTTCGTTGGTATATTTGCGCAACTCGGTGCGGGCCACCTGCCGACGATGCACCGCATCCGGTCCGTCCGCCAGACGCAATGTGCGCACATGGGTCCAGCTGGCCGCCAGTGGCGTATCCTGCGAAATCCCCTGCCCGCCAAACATCTGCACCGCCTCGTCCACCACCTTCAGCGCCACACGCGGCGCCACCACCTTGATCTGGCTGATCCACGGCGCGGCGGCGCGCACGTCGCCCTGATCCATCACCCACGCGGCTTTCAGACACAACAGCCGCGCCTGCTCGATTTCCATCCGGCATTCGGCGATAATATCGTAGTTTGCACCAAGCTGCGCCAGTTTCTTGCCGAAAGCCTCGCGTTCCAGCGAACGGCGGCACATCAGCGCCAGCGCCGATTCCGCGTGACCGATGGCGCGCATGCAATGATGGATGCGCCCCGGTCCCAGACGCCCCTGCGCGATCTCGAACCCCCGCCCCTCGCCGAGCAACAGGTTATCCACCGGCACACGGACATTGGTGAATTTGATATGCATGTGGCCATGCGGCGCGTCGTCATGGCCGTAAACCTCCATCGCGCGCAGCACCTCGACCCCATCGGTATCCGCCGGCACCAGCACCATCGAGTGGCGTTTGTATTTGTGATCCGCCTCGCCGCCGGTTTTCACCATGACGATATAGATTTTACACCGCGGGTCGCCGGCACCCGAGGACCACCATTTTTCCCCGTTCAGCACATATTCATCACCGTCGCGCACGCAGGACATCGAAATATTTGTAGCATCCGACGAGGCCTCGTCCGGCTCCGTCATCAAATACGCCGACCGAATTTTCCCGTCAAGCAAAGGCGTTAGCCAGCGTTCTTTATGTGACGCCGAACCATACCGCTCAAGCACTTCCATGTTTCCGGTATCAGGTGCGGAACAGTTGAACACCTCGGCCCCCAGCCGCGTTTTGCCCATTTCCTCGGCCAGATAGGCATATTCCACCGTCGTCAACCCATACCCGTTGTCGCTGTCGGTCAGCCAGAAGTTCCACAATCCCCGCTTGCGCGCCTCGGCCTTCAACCCCTCAAGGATTTCTGTCATGCGTGGTGTATATTCAAAACGATCGCCTGTTTTCCCCACTTCCGCAAAAAATTCCGCGTCCAGTGGCATAACCTCGTTTTCCACCATATCGCGCACGGCGGCGATCAACGGGCGGACTTTATCGGTAATTCCCAGATCCATATGCAATCTCCTGTTGGCTTTCCCCCAGAAAACACCTGCACCGGCATCAAGGGAAGGCCTAACTGGCGTAACCGTATTTTAACCTAACGTCACTATACCCCTTGCAGCAAAAGCCGCAAAACACCAACCTCGGGGGAATGGATGAAACAGGAATTGCAAAACATCGGCGCCGGATTTTCTGCCGCACCGGAGTCCGCGCTCGGCCCGAAACTGTCGGGGCTGCTCGGTCTGGACAATCTTACCATACGCACGGTTCTGGTGGTAAGTCTGGTTGTCTGGGCGATATACATGGTGGTCACGCTGACCATCGCGTTCCGGTCTGAAAAAGGCGGTTGGTAGGCCCGGTAGGACTTGAACCTACGACAAAAGCGTTATGAGCGCTCTGCTCTAACCAACTGAGCTACAGGCCCGCCTGCGGATTGCATAGACGCAAGCAAAACGGGGGTCAAGTGGGTTTCCTTTTCGCCGGTGCTGCGCTAAAGCAGGCGCAAATTTCCCGTTGCAGGAGCCAGCCCATGTCCGAACGCCCGAATGGTCTTACCTATGCCGACGCCGGCGTCGATATCGACGCAGGCAATGCGCTTGTCGAACGGATCAAACCGGCGGCCGCCAGCACCAGGCGCGCGGGCGTCATGGACGGCCTTGGCGGCTTCGGCGCGATGTTCGACCTGAAGGCGGCGGGCTACACCGACCCGATACTGGTTGCGGCGACCGATGGCGTGGGCACCAAGCTGCGCATCGCCATCGATACGGGGTTGCTGTCCACTGTCGGGATCGATCTGGTCGCCATGTGCGTCAACGATCTGGTGTGTCAGGGGGCGGAACCGCTGTTCTTCCTCGACTATTTCGCCACCGGCAAGCTGGATGTGGAAGAGGCCGCGCAGGTGGTCGAAGGCATTGCCGAGGGGTGCCGCCTGTCAAATT
Source organism: uncultured Rhodobacterales bacterium (assembly GCA_964506345.1). Taxonomy (GTDB): domain Bacteria; phylum Pseudomonadota; class Alphaproteobacteria; order Rhodobacterales; family Rhodobacteraceae; genus NORP23. The sequence goes on from CAZDLV010000095.1 coordinate 6,644, forward strand.
CCGCCCTTGTCGGCGGCGAAACCGCCGAGATGCCGGGCATGTATGCCAGGGGCGACTTCGATCTGGCCGGTTTTTCCGTCGGCGCGATGGAGCGCGGCAAGATGCTGCCGGACGGCGTAAGCGAAGGCGACGTGTTGCTGGGGCTGGCGTCGAGCGGCGTGCATTCCAACGGCTATTCGCTGGTGCGCAAGATTGTCGAGGCCTCGGGGCTGGACTGGGATTCTCCCGCGCCTTTCGCGGACGGGACGCTGGGCGCGGCCTTGCTGGCACCGACGAAGCTCTATGTGCGGTCCGGCCTTGCGGCCTATCGCGCCGGCGGGTTGCACGCGCTGGCGCATATCACCGGTGGCGGGCTGACCGAGAACCTGCCGCGCGCCCTGCCCGACGGGCTGGGGGCCGATATCGACCTTGGCGCATGGACCCTGCCGCCGGTGCTGAAGTGGCTGGTCGATCAGGCAGGCCTGTCGCAAACGGAAATGCTGAAAACCTTCAACTGCGGCATCGGCATGATCGCCGTGGTGGCGGCGGAACGTGCCGATGCCTTGCAGGCCGTTCTGGAAGAACATGGAGAGACCGTCCACCGTATCGGCTCGGTCATCGCGGGCGAAGGCGTGCGCTACAACGGCACGCTGGCATGAAGCGGGTCGCCATCCTGATTTCGGGCGGCGGTTCCAACATGGTTTCGCTGGTGGAGGACATGGCGCGCGACAGTTTCGCCGAGCCGGTTCTGGTGCTGGCCAACACCCCCGATGCGGGCGGTCTGGAAAAGGCCGCAGCGCGCGGCATCCCGACCGTCTGCATCGACCACCGCCCGTTCAAAGGCGACCGCGAGGCCTTCGAGGCCGGGTTGCACAAGGCCCTGTCCGCCGCCAATCCCGATATCGTCTGCCTCGCCGGTTTCATGCGTATCCTGACGCCGGAGTTTATCAACAAATGGACCGGCAAGATGCTGAACATCCACCCCTCGATCCTGCCGCTGTTTCGCGGGTTGCACACCCACCAGCGCGCGCTTGAGGCCGGCATGTGTGTGCATGGCTGCACCGTGCACGAGGTGACGGGCGAACTGGACGGCGGGCCAATCCTCGGGCAGGCGGTGATTCCGGTTCTGGCGGGGGATACGGCCGGGGATCTGGCCGCGCGGCTGCTGCCCTTCGAACACAAACTCTACCCCGCCGTCTTGCGCAAATTCGCGACCGGCGAGCGGACACCGACACAAATACTGGGATAGACCGATGAAATTTCTGCTCCGCGACGAGGCCCGCGCCACCGAACGCCGCACACCGGTCACGCCGGAGGATGCCGCGACACTGCTGGCCGCCGGATTTGACATCGCCGTGGAGAGCAGCGCAAAGCGTATCTTCACCGATGCCGAATATGCGGCCGCGGGCTGCGAGGTTATTCCCGCAGGCAGCTGGCCGACTGCCACCGATGTGACCGTTCTGGGACTGAAAGAACTGCCTGCGGAACCGGACAGCCTGCCCCTGCCGTTCATCCACTTTGCCCATCTCTACAAGGATCAAACCGGCTGGCAGGA
>CAZDLV010000096.1:0-8129 GCA_964506345.1 uncultured Rhodobacterales bacterium
CCTGTCGGAACTGCTGGGCAACACGCTGGACAACGCGCGAAAATGGGCGGCGGGGCGGATCCGTGTCACCGGCGGGCATGGTGCGGCCTATGATTTTCTGACCATATCGGACGACGGTCCGGGGGTGCCGGACGAAAAACTGTCGGCGGTCCTGTCGCGCGGCGAGCGGCTGGACGATTCGGTGCAGGGGCAGGGCCTCGGCCTGGCGATTTGCGCCGACATGACGGCGGCCTACGGGGCCGACCTGATTCTGTCACGCGCACCGCTCGGCGGTCTGGCTGTCGAAATCCGCTGGCCCGTGACAAAAAAGCCGGCACAGGAAACCGTCTAGCGGCAATATTCCGTTAACCATTTTGCCGTTCTATGGCAGAGTGCCGCCAACCCCGGATATATGGAGTCGTTGTTGTGAAAATTGTTATGATCGGTGCCGGATACGTCGGCCTGGTATCCGCCGTCTGTTTTTCCGATTTCGGCCATCAGGTCGTCTGCGTGGAAAAAGACGGTGTCAGGCTGGACCGGCTGCGCGCTGGCGAGGTTCCGATTTTCGAACCCGGTCTGAACCGGCTGCTCGGGCGCAACACCGACGAGGGGCGCTTGCATTTTACCGGCGATCTGGAAACCGCGATGGTCGGGGCGGATGCGGTGTTTATCGCCGTCGGCACGCCGGCGCGTCACGGCGACGGCTTTGCCGATCTGACCTATGTTTACGACACCGCGCGCGAGATCGGCGAGAAGCTGAAAACCCCGACCGTTGTCGTCACCAAATCCACCGTCCCCATCGGCACCAACCGCGAGGTGCAGCGCATCATCGACGGTTGCAAGCCGCCGGTGCGGGCCGAGGTTGCCTCTAACCCCGAATTCCTGCGCGAGGGTGCCGCAATCGAGGATTTCATGCGCCCGAACCGCATCGTCGTCGGCGTGCAAAGCCCCGAAGCCGAGGAGGTCATGCGCCACATCTATCGCCCGCTGAACCTGCGCGAAACGCCGATCCTGTTCACCGATCTGGAAACGGCCGAGACGATCAAATACGCCGCCAATGCCTTTCTGGCGACGAAAATCACTTTTATCAACGAAATCGCCGACCTGTGCGAGAAAACCGGCGGCGATGTGCAACAGGTCGCCAAGGGCATCGGGCTGGACGCGCGCATCGGCGGCAAGTTCCTGCACGCGGGGCCGGGCTATGGCGGCAGCTGTTTTCCCAAGGACACGCTGGCGCTGGTGCAGACCGGCCAGCAACACGGCGCGCCGCAGCGGATTGTCGAAACCGTGGTGGCGGTTAACGATGCGCGCAAATCCGCGATGACGCAGAAAATCGTCGAAGCCTGCGGCGGCTCGCTCAAAGGCAAGCGCATCGCGGTGCTGGGCGTGACCTTCAAACCCAACACCGACGACATGCGCGACGCCCCCTCGCTGGTGATCCTGCCGGAACTGATGGAACAGGGCGCCGCCATCACCGCCTGCGACCCCGAGGGCGGCGCCGAAGCCCGTCGTCTGCTGCCCGGCGTGGACTGGGTGGAGGATGCCTATGCCGCCGCCGACGGGGCCGATGCGCTGGTGATCATCACCGAATGGAACATGTTCCGCGGTCTGGACCTGCCGCGGATCAGGAAGGCCCTCGCCGCGCCGGTCTTTGTCGATCTGCGCAATATTTATCCGGTGGCCGAGGTCAAGGCGGCGGGCCTGACCCACACCGGCGTTGGTAAAGGAAATGTAACCTAGATGCGCAAAGTATTTGTTACCGGCTCGGCCGGATTCATCGGCTTCCACCTGTGCCGGCTGTTGCTGGACGAGGGGTTCGCGGTCGCCGGTTTTGACGGCATGACCGATTATTACGATGTGCGCCTGAAACAGCGGCGCCAGCAGATGTTGCTGCAAAACCCCGCCTTCACCGCACATCAGGCCATGCTGGAGGATCAGGACGGTTTGCGCCGCGCCTATGAATCCGCCGCGCCCGATGTGGTGGTGCATCTGGCGGCGCAGGCGGGGGTGCGCTACAGCCTCGAAAACCCGCGCGCCTATGTCGAGAGCAACATTCTGGGCACCTTCAATTTGATGGAGCTGACGCGCGAACACGGGGTGGAGCATTTGCTGATGGCCTCCACCTCGTCGGTTTACGGCGCGAACGAGGATATGCCGTTTCGCGAAACCGACCAGACCGAAACCCAGATGACCCTTTATGCCGCCACCAAAAAGGCGACCGAGAGCATGGGCCATTCCTATGCCCACCTGTGGAATATCCCCACAACCATGTTCCGGTTTTTCACCGTTTACGGCCCTTGGGGACGCCCCGATATGGCGCTGTTCAAATTCGTCAAGGCAACGCTGGAGGGCGACGCCATCGACGTTTACAACCACGGCAAAATGGCGCGCGATTTTACCTATGTCAGCGATCTGGTGCGCGGCATCCGCCTGCTGATCGACACGCCGCCCAAACGCCCCGAAAGCCGCGCGGATATTGCGGCGGGCGACAGCCTCAGCCCCGCCGCGCCGTTCCGCACGGTAAATATCGGCAACTCCGACAAGGTCGGGCTTGAGGAATTCATCACCGCGATGGAGGATGCGCTGGGCATACCGGCGAAACGGAACTACATGGAAATGCAGAAGGGTGACGTGCCGGCGACATGGGCCGATGCGTCATTGCTGCAAAGCCTGACCGGCTATCGCCCCGACACCCCGGTGGCTGACGGAGTGGCGAAATTTGTGCAATGGTATCGCGACTACTATAAGGTGTAGCGCACGGTAAAACGGAAAATTGCCCATGGGCAACAACCATATATTTTTCTTTATTTACAATCGCCTGCAAGAAAAGTTCCCACAGAAAAAGGCGCCCCGCACGAGGCGCCTTTTCCCTGAAGTTTATCTGGCCTAATTGCCCGAAAGCGCGGCGGCTGCGGCGGCTGCCTCTTCTTTGGTGGCGCGCTGGCCGTTGGCCCAATAGCCGTTGTATTCCTCGCCGGTGGCATAGCGCATGACGCCGCGGCCCTGCCGTTGGCCCTTGGCAAAGAAGCCTTCGTAAACGTCGCCATTGGGATATTTGGCAACACCCTTGCCGTCGATTTCGCCGGCCTTCCAGCTGCCGGTATATTCGAATCCGTCCGACATGGTGATCGTGCCGACCCCCTCGCGCTGGCCATTGACGAAGCCGCCGGTATAGATCGTGCCGTCGGCATAGGTCGCGACCCCCTCGCCGTCGCGCAAGCCGTTTTTCCAGTCGCCGGTGTACTGATAGCCATCCTGATAGACCATCGTTCCCTTGCCTTCGTTCTTGGCGTTTTTGAAATACCCCTCGTAGACCAGCCCGTTGCCGTATTTGGCGATACCGTAGCCGTCAATCACGCCGTTGACCCATGCGCCTTCATACGAACTGCCGTCAGGGTAGGTGATTTTGCCTTTGCCGTCGGCAACGTCGTTCTTGAACTGGCCGACATAGACCGAGCCGTCGGGATAGGTCACCTGACCGTCGCCCTCGATTTTTCCCTGCACCCAGCTGCCGGTATAGATATAGCCGTCGGTGCCGGTAAAGGTGCCGGTGCCGTCGCGCAGGTCGCCGATAAAATTGCCCTCGTATTTGTCGCCCGAGGCATAGGTGGCCACACCGTATCCCTGCCGCTGGCCGTTGACCATTTCGCCTTCATAGCGGTCGCCGTTGGCCTGTGTCAGCACGCCCTTGCCGTTGATCTGGCCGTTTTGCCAACTGCCGGTATAGACCAGTCCGTCGGGCAGGGTCAGCGTGCCCTGGCCCTGACGCACGCCCTTGACGATCTCGCCGTCATAGATGGCGCCGTCGGAATAGGTGATCTTGCCCTTGCCGTCCTTGGTGCCGTTGACCCATGTGCCTTCATAGCGATAGCCGTTGGCGCTGGTCATCACGCCGAAACCGTCGTGGACGGCGTTTTTGAATTCACCTTCGTAGCGCACGCCGTTGGCATAGATCGCCACGCCCTGCCCCTGGATTTTCCCGTCTGTCCAGTCGCCTTCGTAGGTGCCGCCGTCGGCGAAGGTGATCTTGCCTTTGCCCTCGGGACGGCCGTTTTTGAATTCGCCTTCATAGACGGAACCGTCGGGGTAGGTGGCCTTGCCGGTGCCCTCGATCCGGCCATTGACCCACTGGCCGGTGTATTCATAGCCGTTGGGCAGACGGTAGGTTCCCTGTCCGTCCTGCTTGCCGTCCTTGAATTCGCCTTCGTAAACGCCGCCGGTGTCGTATTGCTTGGTCTGGATGCCGGTGTCTTGCGCCATAACCGGTGCGCCTGCGAGGATACCGAGCGCCACTGCGCCAAAGAGAACTGTTCTTTGCAAATTGCCCTACCGGAGGTTCGACGCTCCGGTCTCCCTGTGTATTAGCCGCGACCAAAATTGCGCGCATTAAATGCTGTCGGGAAGTCTATGGCCTGGGGGGTGCGTTTTCAATGTCTTTTTGCCGGTGATTGTGCGGGTGAAACGCGGCGGGGGGATAATCGCTTGTGCTTTGCCGGTTGAAAAGAGTATTTGCATGTCTGACCCTTGCATTGGAGCCGCGCATGTCTGCCACATTCCGAATCCTTTTGTGCCAGTTGAACGCGACGGTTGGCGATCTGTCGGGCAATGCCGCCAAGGCTGTCGCCGCCCATCGTGACGGGGCGGCGCGCGGTGTCGGTCTGGTCGCCCTGCCGGAAATGTTCCTGACCGGCTACCAGACGCAGGACATGGTGATGAAACCGGCGTTTCTGGACCATGTGGAACAGGTGCTGGCCGGGGTGGCGAGGGACTGCGCCGACGGTCCGGCGCTGGCGATCGGGGCGCCGCTGCGCGAGGGCGGGGCGCTCTATAACGCCTATTTTATTCTGAAGGGGGGCAAGGTCCATTCCGTTGCCCGCAAGCACCATCTGCCGAACGAGGATGTGTTCGACGAGCGCCGCCTGTTCGACCACGGCGCGGTGTCCGGTCCGGCGGCACTCGGGCCGCTGCGTCTGGGCACGCCGGTATGCGAGGATGCCTGGCACGAGGATGTGGTGGAGACGCTGGCCGAAACGGGGGCCGGGGTGCTGCTGGTGCCGAACGGCTCGCCCTATTATTCCGGCAAGTATGACCGGCGCATGAACCATATGGTCGCGCGGGTGGTGGAGTCGGGGCTGCCGCTGGTTTACCTGAATATGGTCGGCGGGCAGGATGACCAGATTTTCGACGGCGGTTCCTTCGTGCTGAACCCCGGCGGCAAGCTGGCGCTGCAAATGCCGCTGTTCGACGAGGCTGTTTGCGAGGTGGAATTTGTCGAGGGGTCCGAGGGCTGGCGGGCGGTTTCCGGCGATCTGGCGGAACTGCCAACGCTGGCGGAACAGGAATACCGCGCCATGGTCGAATCCCTGCGCGACTATATGGGCAAGACCGGATTTTCAAAGGTGGTGCTGGGGCTGTCGGGCGGGGTGGATTCGGCGCTTGTCGCCACGGTGGCGACCGATGCGCTGGGGCCGCAGAATGTGCATTGCGTGATGCTGCCGTCCGAATACACCAGCAAGGAGTCGCTGGAGGATGCGGCGGCCGTGGCAGAGGCGCTGGGCGTGCGGCTGGATAGCGTGCCGATTGCGGCGGGGCGTGCGGCGATCACCGAAACGCTGGCGCCGCTGTTTGCGGGGCGCGAACCGGACGTGACCGAGGAAAACATCCAGTCGCGGTTGCGCGGGCTGCTGTTGATGGCCATGTCGAACAAGTTCGGCGAGATGCTGTTGACCACCGGCAACAAGTCCGAGGTCGCCGTGGGCTATGCCACGATCTATGGCGATATGGCGGGCGGGTATAATCCGATCAAGGACCTGTATAAAACCCGGGTGTTTGCCACCTGCCGCTGGCGCAACGAGAACCATTCCGGCTGGATGAAAGGGCCTGCGGGCACCGTGATTCCGCCGCGCGTGATCGAGAAACCGCCCTCGGCGGAGTTGCGCGAGGACCAGAAGGACGAGGATTCGCTGCCGCCCTACGAGGTGCTGGACGCCATCCTGCATATGCTGATCGAGGAGGATGCCTCGGTCGCCGATTGTGTGGCGGCGGGGTTTGATCGCGCCACGGTCAAACGGGTCGAGCATCTGCTTTATATCAGTGAATACAAACGGTTCCAGTCGGCGCCCGGCGCGCGGCTGACCCGCAAGGCGTTCTGGCTCGACCGGCGCTATCCCATTGCCAACCGCTGGAGAGACCCCTCATGACCGTTACCCGTTTCGCGCCCTCGCCCACGGGGTATCTGCATGTGGGCAACCTGCGCACCGCCCTGTTCAACTGGCTGATCGCCCGCAAGGCCGGCGGCACGTTTATATTGCGGATCGACGATACGGATCCCGAACGCTCGAAGCCGGAGTATGTGGAGCAGATCAAGCGGGATCTGGAGTGGCTGGGGCTGGAATGGGACCGGGTGGAGATGCAGTCGGCGCGGCTGGACCGCTATGCGGCGGCGGCGGAGGAGTTGCGGGGCAAGGGGCGGCTTTACGAATGTTTCGAAACGCCCGCCGAGCTGGATTTGCGGCGCAAGAAGCAACTGAACATGGGCAGGCCGCCGGTCTATGACCGTGCGGCGCTGGCGCTGTCAGAGGCGGAAAAGGACGCCTTGCGGGCGGAGCGGGCGGCGCATTGGCGGTTCAGGCTGGATCACGAGCGGATCGAGTGGCAGGACGGGATTCTGGGGCCGGTGTCGATTGACGCGGCCAGCGTTTCGGACCCTGTGCTGATCCGCGGCGACGGGCAGGTTCTGTATACGCTGGCCTCGGTTTGCGACGACATGGATTTCGGGATTAGCGATGTGGTGCGCGGCGCGGACCATGTGACCAATACGGCGACGCAGATACAGATTATCGCGGCGCTTGGCGGCGCGCCGGTGCGGTTTGCACACCATTCGTTGCTGACCGGACCGCAGGGCGAGGCGCTGTCGAAACGGCTGGGCACGCTGGCGTTGAAGGACCTGCGCGAACAGGGGGTGGAGCCGATGGCGCTGCTGTCGCATATGGCGCGGCTGGGGTCGGCCGATCCGGTGGAGTTGCGGCAGGATATGGCGGATCTGGTCGCGGGGTTCGATATATCGCGTTTCGGCGCGGCGCCGACGAAGTTCGACGTCGCCGATCTGGCGGGGCTGAGTGCCAAGCTGCTGCACGGGATGGAGTTCGACAAGGTGGCGGCGGATATCGCGGCGCTGGGCGTGCCGGAGGATCTGGTGCGGGATTTCTGGGACATGGCGCGCGAGAATATCGAAACCCGGGCCGATATGGCGCCGCTCTGGGCGCTGTGTCGTGACGGGGTGGAGCCGGTTGTTGCGCCCGAGGATGCGGAGTTTGTGGCGCAGGCAATGGCCATGCTGCCCCCCGCGCCGCGCGATGCGACGACGTGGAAGGCGTGGACTACGGCGGTGAAAGAGGCGACAGGGCGCAAGGGCAAGGGGTTGTTCCAGCCGTTGCGCAAGGCGTTGACGGGAATGGATCACGGACCGGATATGTCGAAGCTGCTGCCGTTGTTGCAGACGGTCTAGGGCGAGCGGCAGTCGCGGTAGTGTCCATCACAAACTGCGCAGGAAACTCTCCAGCTTCGCGATTTCCGATTGCGTGAACACCGGTATTCCGGCTGCGCACAGACGGCGTGCGGCCAGACCTTGTCCGGGAATGCGCTGGCCGGAAAAACTGCCGTCGTGGATGGTTTTCGCACCGCAAGAGGGGCTGCCATCGGTCAGCAGGGCCGCAACACAGGCCTGCGCTTGCGCCAAGGCGAGGGCGGCATCAGCCCCTGCGCGATAGGCCGCCGTTACATCCTGTCCGGTGCTGTCCATGACTGCCCCTGTTGCCGAAATCTCGGCCGCCGGGCGCGGGGTCGGCAAGCCGCCGAGCATTTCCGGACAGACAGGCACCACGCGGCCCTCGCGGATCCAGCGGTCCAATACAGGATGTTCGAGGGTTTTGGCCGCGCCGTCATACCGCACGGGGTTTCCCAGCAGGCAGGCGCTGACGAGGACCCTGGCCGGATCGCCCATTAGCGCGAGCGGCGGTCGCGGCGGCTGCTCATGGGCTGGAAGGCGACGGCGACGTGGGTTTCGCAGTAGGGCTTGCCCGCCTGCACCGGATGGCCGCAGAACCAGAATTCATCGGTGGCCGGATCGCCGATCGGCCATTTGCAGGTGC
>CAZDLV010000097.1:0-8102 GCA_964506345.1 uncultured Rhodobacterales bacterium
TGTCGGTACCGTCGCGCTGGCATCGTATCTGTTGCGGGGTCTGGCGCGCGGCCGGACAGGGCGTCGCCGCGTCGATCGCGGCGGGCGGAACGGCGGGGCCGGTGATTTCGAAATACCTGCGGGTTTGCGGCTCCAATACCAGCATGACGCCGTCGGCCGGTCGCAGAATACGGATATATTCCTTGCCGTCCTGCTGATACTGCAAGCGCATATTGGCGCCGGATCTGACGATCAACCCGACCTGCCGGCTTTGATCCGGCGCAATCTGCACCGCGGTGGCACTGAAATCCGGCGTGGCAAAAGCCTGCGCCGAGGCCACGGTGCCGCTTGCCAGTCCGGCTATGGCGGCGATCGTCGCCACTATCGGTAATCCTGTGTTTCGCATAGGCCTTGCTCCGGTCCGGAATTTTTGAATACGCTGGCCACCCGCCCGACAGACCCGGGCGGGTGGCATTCTGTTTCGGGCCTAGTTGCCCGCGCCTTCGCCAACCGGTGCGCTCGGCGCCGTCATCTGCTGCTGCTGTTGCGGCTGCGGTGCGGGAACCAGCAGGCCGTCCGGTCCGATCATCATCGGAATCGGGGTGCCGTCCGGACCCATCATCATCAACATCGGACCCTGCGGGCCATAGCCGTTGCCGTATCCGCCGCCATTGCCATAGCCGTTGCCATAACCATAGCCCGAGCCCTGACCACGGCCGTTACCCGAGGTTTCGGTATTGCCCGAGAAGCTCATGTTGAACGCGCCGTTGCCGTTGCCCAGCCCGTTGCCGTCAAACGGACCCCAGTTGTTGCCCCAGCCGTTGTTGCCGCCACCAAACGGGTTCCAGCCATTGTTGCCCCAACCGTTGTTGTTGCCGCCCCACGGGGTCCAGCCGTTGCCGCCACCGAACGGGCCCCAGCCGTTGTTACCCCAGCCGTTGTTGCCGCCCCACGGCATCCAGCCGTTGTTGCCCCAACCGTTGTTGTAATAACCCGGCCCGCCGTATCCCGGTGCGGGGCCATAATACTGGGCGCTGGCTTCAACTGCGGCAATGCTGCCGAGACCCAGGGCCAGAGCGGCCGTCAAAAGTATTTTACGCATGCGTTTTCTCCTTGGTTTTGTCCCGTTTTAAGTTTGATACCGGGCATCGGGACTCGTGCCGGCATCCATTCGGTTTACGTCCACCTCGAACGTATTTTCACATTCCGGTTCATCAGAACCCGAACGGGAAACTTGAAAAGAACGGGGAATTTCCGCTCGGAATATTGCCACCGTAGGGCTGCGGATAGCCGCCATAGCCAAAAGGTTGCCCGAAGCCGGCCGGCACGCCGGTGCCATATCCGCCAAAGGGTGGAAAATACCGGCCATCTGGCAGCGCGCCGTATCCGGCAGGGACGGCGCCAAAACCGCCGTCGGGCGCAAAACCGCCATAAGGCATGGCCCCGTAAGGCCGCTGTGCGCCGGCCACGGGTTGCAACAATGCGTCGGGACGTGCCGGTGGTGTGGTCAGGGGCGTGGTCTGGGGGCGCGGCGCCGGCGCCGACAAACGCCGCTCCAGATCGGGCGGGGCGTATTTGGCGGGGGTTTGCGACAGTGTCGCGACCGGCACGGGGGCGCTGGCCGAATAATAGACCGGCCGCGCCGGTGCCTGCGGTGCGCCGGCCCAGGGGTTGGAGCCTTGCGCCGACAGCGGTCCGCCACTTGCGACCATCACCGCCATTGCGCCGGTGAATGTCCGGTATGCAAGGGTAAATGCCATGCGGGAAAATCCTCTCATCGCGACCATCCCCGATAGGGCTGATAGGGCTGTCCATAGCCATAGGGTGTGTAGACCGGCCCCGAAAACGGATTGAACGCATTCCACGGCCCGTTCGGCCAGAATCCGGGCGCATACCCGCCGCCCCATCCGCGCGACGGCACCATCTGGTAGCGACGGTTTTGCGGCATCGGGCCGGTTGCGGTCCGGCCTGCCGGATTTCCTGCACCGGTATCGGGGGCTTGCGGGGTCACCCTGTATCCGGGGAAATACCCCGGAACGACCCGGCCACCATAGACCGGCGCCGGCGCAAAATTGCCGCGAGCCGTATATTGTGCCTGCACACCGGCCGAGAACCCCGCCCCCCCTTGCCCGCGCGTATCGGCGGCGCCGGTGTTCACCACATCCGGCGCCCCGCGCGGTGCCGGTGCAGGCTGCATCCAGTAGGGCATCGGCTGCTGCACGGATTGCAACCACGCAGGTGCGCGCGCCGGTGCCGGTTGCGGGGTGGTCACAGCGGGCGTGCGCCCGATGCCGGCAGCGGCCACCGGCACATCCGGTCCGGTTGACCGGTACGGTCCCGGCGGCGGCATAACCGCACCGCTTTGCGCACCCGCACCACCAACCGGCAAAACCAGCATGGCTACAATGGCGACTACACTCATATTTTTTGTACGCATCATCTGACTCCGCTAGGTTTCGTCATCGTTCAGGGTTGTGTTCAGCCGGATTCCGCGCCGTGCCTTGCCGGCGGTTCCGGGTTTGGCCGCCGGTTTCTTGGCTGCCGGTTTCTTGGCTGCCGGTTTCCTGGCTGCCGGTTTTTTGGCTGCCGGTTTCCTCGTGGCAGGTTTCACGGATTTTGCCGTTTTCGGCTTCGTCGCCGGTTTCTTGACCGCTGCCTTCACCGCCGGTTTTGGCGCCGGTTTTGCCACCGCCCCCGGCTTGACCTCGGGCACCGGATTGTCGGCTCCGGCGCGGGGGGCAACCGTCGCAGCCGCACGCCGCCGGAACAGCCGCGCGATCCGGCGCCCCAACGCCGCGCCGATTGCCAGCACGCCGAACACCAGCACCTCGCCGATCATCATCGCCGTGTCGCCAATGCCCGCCAGCAACCCGCCGGAGCGCCGCGGCGACAGGGTGCCGCTGACGGCCATCGCGACCGATCCGGAACCGGCAACCGGAACATCGCAGGAATCGCACAACGACTTGCGGAAACTGACACAACCCATCGGAATGACAATCAGCGTCAGCAAGGTGGACACCATGCCGCCAAACAACAACGAAATCGCCATGCCCTGAAAAATCGGATCGCTGAGGATAACCGACGAACCGACCACCAGCGCCAGCGCCGTGATCAGGATCGGGCGCGTCCGTGTGCAACAGGCGTTGACCACCGCGTCGGCGACATCCATGCCGCCCTCGATCGCCTTGCGCGAAAAATCGACCAGCAGGATAGAGTTGCGCACGATAATCCCCGCCAACGCGATAAACCCGATCATCGACGTGGCGGTAAACGGTGCGCCCAGCAACCAGTGGCCCGGCACGATCCCGATCAGCGTCAGCGGAATCGGCGCCATCACAATTGCCGGAATGGTGAAATTTCCGAATTCCCACACCACCAGAATATAGATCAGCACCAGCGCGATCGAAAAGGCGATGCCCATGTCGCGGAACGTCTCGTAGGTCACGGTCCACTCGCCGGTCCACTCCAGCGCCGATTTCAGGCCGTCTTTGGGTGCGCCGGTGTAATTGGTGTCAACCCGCACCCCGTCCGGTGCCACATAGGAATCCAGCAAACCTTCCAGCTCCAGTATCCCGTAAATCGGCGCGCCCAGCCGCCCGGTGACCTCGCCGGTGACATATTCCACCGCGCGCAGATCCTTGTGATAGACCGGTTGGTCCATCTGGAACGGCTCGAAATACCCCAGCTCTGTCAGCGGGATCATGACACCGCTGGCCGAGGGGACCGGCAACTGCCCCAGCCGGCCGAAGTCGCTGCGCAATGCCAGCGGCATTTGCAGGATGATAAAGCGCGGCTCAAGCGAGCGTTCCATCTTGCCGTCGCCCAGCCTGAACCCGCCCATCGCCATTTCCAGTTGCCGGTTGATATCCTCGACCGACACCCCGCGACGCGATGCTTTTTCGCGGTTGATGACAAAACGCCAGCTCTCGTAAGGCATTTGCAGATAGCTGTCGACATCGACAATAGTGTCGGCCTTGCGGAACAGATCCTCGACGCCGGCGGCCACCTCGCGGCGGGTAGTGTCGTCGGGTCCGTAAATCGTCGCCACCACGGTTTGCAGCACCGGCGGTCCGGGCGGCATTTCCACCACCTCGATGCGCGCGCCCAGTTGTTGCGCCAGCGGTGTCAGCATCTCGCGCGTCACAACCGCCAGTTCATGCGACGAACGCTTGCGCGCGCCCTTGTCCACCAGTTGCACCTGGATATCGCCAAACCAGGGGCGATTGCGCAAATAGGTGTGGCGCACCAACCCGTTGAAATTGAACGGCGAGGCGGTGCCGGAATAACTTTGCAACGCCGTGACCTCGGGCAGAACCCGCACTTTCTCGGCCAGTTGCGCCACCACGTTGGCGGTGGTTGCCAGCGACGTGCCTTCGGGCATGTTCACGACGATATTGAATTCGGGCTTGTTGTCGTTGGGCAGCATCTTGACCGCAACGGCCTTGTCCACAAGCAACAGGATACTGCCGGCAAACGCCGCCAGTATAGCCAGCGCGAACACCACACCCTTGAACCGGCTGCCAATCAGCGGCACCAGCGTGTTGTTGAACAGCGACTGCAACCAGCGGGTCTGGCGATGCTCGCGCGCCAGCGCCTTGTCCAGTTGTTTGATAGAGGGGCGGATCCGTTGCGCCAGCCACGGGGTAAACACGAACGCCCCCAGCAGCGACAGGATCATGGCAACCGAACCAAGCGCAGGGATCGGTTCCATATACGGTCCCATCATCCCGGAAATGAACCCCATCGGCATCAGCGCCGCGATAACGGTCAATGTTGCCAGCACCGTCGGGTTGCCGACCTCGCGCACGGCATCGACGTTGCATGTATCCGTGCATTCGCCCCGTTGCAGCCAGCGCCGATAGATATTTTCGACCACGACAATCGCGTCATCCACCAGAATCCCGATGGAAAATATCAACGCGAACAGGCTGACCCTGTCGATGGTATATCCCAGCAACCATGCCGAAAATACCGTCATCAGGATCACCACCGGAATCACCACCAGCACCACAACCGAGGCCCGCCACCCCAGCGCCAGCCAGATCAGAACCGTCACCGCAGCCGTCACCACGAACAGTTTGAAAATCAGCTCGTTGACCTTGTCGTTCGCCGTGGCACCGTAATTCCGCGTCACCTCTACATGCACATTGTCCGGGATCAGGCTGCCTTGCAGACGCGCCACATAGGCCAGCACATCGTTGGCCACACTCACCCCGTTCGAGCCGCCCTTCTTGGCCACGGCAATGGTAATCGCAGGCGCCCCGACGGGGGCCTTTTCGGGCGTTGCGCCGGAATCGCCAGCCAGACGTTTTTCCTCGGCGTAAGCCGCGCCGGTGTAATACGAAACAACATTGGTCGCATCGGGCGAGCCTTCGCTGACCAGCGCCACATCACGCACATATGTCTTGTTGCCGTCGGAAACCCCGACCATCAAATTCTCGATATCCTGCGCGGTGCGCAAAAACGCCCCCGTATACAGGGTAAAGGTGTTCGGCCCGCTTTCGACCAGCCCGACGCCGCGTTCGGAATTGGCCGTGCGGATGGTCTGCGCCAACTGGTCCAGACTGATGCCGAAACCGGCCAGACGCTCGGGGAACACCTCGACGCGGATCGCCTCGGACTGCCCGCCGACGAGGAAGCTCTGCGAGGTGTTCTCCACCTCTTTCAGGCGTTGCATCACATCCAGCCCCAGCGCGCGCAACGACGCCGCGTCCACCTCTTGCGACCACAGGGTCAGCGTGACAACCGGAACGTCGTCCACCCCCTTGGGCTTGATCATCGGGCGCGACACGCCGGGCGGAATCCGGTCCAGATTGGACTGTATCTTGTCGTTCAGCTTGACCAGCGAGGTTTCCATTTTCTGGCCGACCTCGAACTGCACGGTCACCATGCCGGCGCCGCGCGAGGATTGCGAAAAGACGTGTTTGACGCCTTGAATTTCCGACATCATGCGTTCCAGCGGGTCGGTCGCAAGCGAGGCCACCTGATTGGCCGACGCCCCCGGATAGGTGAAAAAGATATCGATCATCGGCACGGAAATTTGCGGGTCTTCCTGCCGCGGGGTCATCACCAGACCCAGCGCCCCGAGCGCCAGAAAAGCGAACAGCAAAAGCGGTGCCAGCGGCGAATTGATAAACGCCTTTGCCAGCGTTCCCGCCAGTCCCGGCTTGCCCGCAATGTCGGGCCCGGGTGCGTTGTTGCTATGGTCGGTCATGTTCGCTCCGCCTTTCTGTCAGGTCCTAGTTCCCGCCCGAGACCATACTGGCCGAAGGATCGAGAATGACCTGTTCGCCGCCCGAAAGGCCGGAAACCACCGAAATATACCCGTTCGCCAGCGGATAACCTACGCGCACCATACGCAACGACGGCTTGCCATCGACCAGCACGAAAACCGACGGCAGCGACCCGCGCCACATCAGCGCCGCAGGCGGCACCGCCGGTTGTGCGCGCACCGGAACCGACACGTCCGGCACTGTCACCTCGACATACATGCCCGGCCCGCCGGCGGTGCCATAGGGCAGGTCGAATTTCACCGTCACCGTGTGGCGCAACGGATCGGCAACCGGATAAATCTGCGCGACTTTCGCCTCGACCGTCGCACCGCCTGCATCCAGACGCGCCGGCACGATCATGCCCTCTTGCAGACCGGCGGCAAGGCGCACCGGCACATCGGCCACCACGCGCAAATACTCGGTGAATGCGTATTTCAGCAACGGCGTGCCGGGCTGCACCGTGTCGCCGACCTCGACCAGTTTTTGCACAACGATCCCGTCGAACGGCGCAACCGAACTGGCATCGCGCACCTTGGCGTCCAGCGCATCGAGCCCGGCCCGCGCCTGCGCCACTGCGCTTTGCGCCTGATTGACCCCCGAACCTTGCGCGTACAAATCGGCCTGCCGTTCAAGTCCGGAATTCGACTGGCCGATCATGTTGGAAAATCCGCGCGTGAAAAACTGGTCGAAAGTCGAGGGGATCCCCATGCCGGGAAATCCGGTCAACGAATTGACGCGCGGCGAATACAGTTCGCGCGAATATTGCATCTGGGAATTGCGCAATGCCGCCTCGGCCTGGCTGATACCGGCAATCGCCGCGCGCCGCTGTGCCTGAATGGCCGCGTCATCGATCGACAACAGGATCTCGCCCTCCTTGCCGCGATACCCTTCGGCACCGGCCAGAAACGTGACCCGCCCGGGAATTTGCGCGCTCAGCGTCACCTGTTTGAACGGAACCACCGTGCCGCCAACGGTCGCATCGCCGCCCACTTGCGAAACCGTCACAAGCGCTGTGCGCAAACCGGAGCCGGCCGGCGCCACCCCCGTCTGCGCGCCAAGCGGCGCCGCCACGAGCATCGAAATGGTCAACACGACCGCAAGGTGATTCGAACCCGGCATTACACTCTCCCTTGTTGTTACGACGCCGATTTTCCTCGACTTTTATGGCCTGACGGGTCTTTTGGCTGCCGCCCGTCTTTTTACGGTTTTTTTCTGTATAACACAGAAGTCTTTATATTGTAAGATTAGAATATTCTAATCCTTTTGCGGTTAACCCTCCGTTCAGCGCCGGTGCGCCGCACGAAATGTCATCCGGTGAATAAACCCCGCTAAAACGGGAATGCGTTGCCCCACATATAGGACATGGGCCGCGAGAAGGCCGACGACATCCGCCCGATGTCATAGGTCATCCGGTTTACGCCGGCCGACATACCGACAACGGCATCGGTCATCACCGGCAAGGTCGCGGCCATTTTGGTAATGTCGCCGCGCATGGTATCGATATCGCCGGACATTCCGGCGATATTCGCGTCCATGCTCTGGATATTTTCACCCATCGCGTGAATATCGGTTGTCATATCCTTGAAGCTTTTGTTCACTTCCAGCATGATGTCGGTCAGGGTAAAAACCTGCTGCGCCATGCCGTACATGACCCAGGTGAACACCATCATAACCAGAACAATTCCGGCTGTGGTCAGGACAATAAAGCGACTGCTGTTTACACGCCGGT
Source organism: uncultured Rhodobacterales bacterium (assembly GCA_964506345.1). Taxonomy (GTDB): domain Bacteria; phylum Pseudomonadota; class Alphaproteobacteria; order Rhodobacterales; family Rhodobacteraceae; genus NORP23. The sequence continues at coordinate 7,981 of CAZDLV010000097.1, forward strand.
ACATTCTGTTCCCCTCGTCCGGACGCTTGTCCCTGTGGCCCTTGCCAACCGGCGATCAACCGACGATTGGGAATATCCGGAAATTCTTCCTGTCCGGTGTATTCGAATAATCTAATATTACA
>CAZDLV010000098.1:0-8075 GCA_964506345.1 uncultured Rhodobacterales bacterium
CATTGTCGTACAACTGAACACACTGAGCACAGGAAACTAACGGTGAGCAGAATATGTAAAATAATGGCCCACACTGGACGCAAAAAACCTTTGGTAAGAAAAATATGACTCCGCAAGATTCCAGTAAAATCACCCGCGAGATATGTTCCCGCGCCCCCGTCATTCCGGTGCTGGTGGTGCGCGACTCCACCGCCGCCCGCCCGCTGGCCGAGGCCCTGATCGCCGGTGGCCTGCCCGCGCTGGAGGTCACCCTGCGCACCCCCGCCGCGCTGGACACCATCCGCGCCATGGCCGATGTTCCGGGCGGCATCGTCGGGGCCGGCACCCTGATCACCCCTGCGGACGTGCGCGCCGCCAAGGCCGCCGGTGCGCAATTCGGCGTCTCGCCCGGGGCCACCGACGCGCTGATACAGGCCTGCGAGGACGAAAACCTGCCGCTCCTCGCCGGTTCCGCAACCGCGACCGAGGCCATGCGCCTGCTGGAACGCGGCTACGACGTGCAGAAATTCTTCCCCGCCGAGGCCGCAGGCGGCGCCCCTGCCCTCAAGGCCATCGGCGCGCCGTTGCCGCAAATAGCGTTCTGTCCCACCGGCGGCGTCTCGCTGGCCAACGCCGACAGCTATCTGTCGCTGCCCAATGTCCTGTGCGTCGGCGGCAGCTGGGTCGCCCCCGCCGGCCTGGTTGCCACCGCCAAATGGGGCGAAATCGAATCCCTCGCCCGCACGGCCGCCCGTCTCGGGGATCCGGCATGAACGACATCTGGTCTGCCCTTGCCGAACATCGCGCGGCAACAGAAAACCGCCGCATCGCCGACATGATGACACCGGAACGGCTGGACCGGTTCTCGGCCTGCCTTGACGATATGTTCCTCGATATATCTAAAACCGCGATTGACGATATGGCGCTGGATTTGCTGCTGGATCTTGCACGCGCACGCAATGTGGAATCGCGCCGCGATGCCATGTTTGCCGGCAAGAAAATCAACACCACCGAGAACCGCGCGGTGCTGCACAGTGCGCTTCGCAATCTGTCAGGCACGCCGGTTTATGTCGATGGCACGGATGTGATGCCCGAAGTTCTCGACACCCTCGCGCGCATGGAAAAATTCGCCACCGGCATTCGCAACGGCGACATCGCGGCAAGCGACGGCCAGCCGTTTACCGATATCGTCAATATCGGGATCGGCGGTTCCGACCTGGGGCCGGTGATGGCGACGCTGGCGCTGACGCCGTATCACGACGGGCCGCGCACATGGTTTGTGTCCAATATCGACGGCGCGCATATCCACGACACGCTGGCCACGCTGGATCCGCGGCGCACACTGGTGATTGTCGCCTCGAAAACCTTCACTACAATCGAGACCCTGACCAACGCCGCCACCGCGCGCGACTGGCTGAAAAACGCGCTGGGTAACGATGCGGGCAGGCATCTGGCCGCCGTTTCCTCGGCACTGGACAAGACCTCGGAATTCGGCATTGCGCCCTCGCGGGTCTTCGGGTTTGCCGACTGGGTCGGCGGGCGCTATTCCGTCTGGGGCCCGGTCGGCCTGTCGGTGATGCTGGCCGTCGGTCCCGGGGATTTTCGCGACTTGCTGCGCGGTGGCCACGACATGGACCGGCATTTCCGCACCGCGCCGCTGGCACAAAACCTGCCGGTCCTGCTGGCCCTGACCGGCATATGGCACATCGATATCTGCGGCTACCAGACCCGCGCCATCCTGCCGTATGACCAGCACTTGCGCCGCCTGCCGGCGTATCTGCAACAACTGGATATGGAAAGTAACGGCAAATCCGTCGATCTGGACGGACAACCGCTGACCCGTGCGTCGGGACCGGTTGTCTGGGGCGAGCCCGGCACCAACGGCCAGCACGCCTATTTCCAGCTTCTGCACCAGGGAACGAAGGTCGTGCCGTGCGAATTCATGGTCGCGGCCGAGGGCCACGAACCGGCGTTGCCCCATCAGCACGCGCTGCTGGTTGCCAACTGTCTGGCGCAATCCAAGGCCCTGATGCTGGGGCGCAGCGCCAAACGCAGTCGATCACCACATCGCAAATTTCCGGGAAACCGCCCCTCGGTGACGCTGGCCTACCGAAAACTGACACCGCGCACATTGGGGCGTATCATCGCGCTTTACGAACACCGTGTGTTCGTCGAAGGCGTTATCTGGAACATCAACAGTTTCGACCAGTTCGGCGTCGAACTGGGCAAGGTTCTGGCCGTCGATATGCTGCCGCGCGTCACCGGCGAGACACCGGCCAACAACGAGGATGCCTCGACCAGGGCGCTTCTGGCACGGCTTAAACCGGCCGACCGCCAATAGGCACCTATCCGGTAGAACCCGTACCTGACATCAAAACGGCGCATCCGGAAATTACCGGTTTGCCTGCATCCAGTCCCGCAACACCGTAACCTGTTCCGTTGTCAATCGCAGGCCGAGCTTGGTGCGCCGCCACAACAGATCGTCGGTCGTGCGGGTGAATTCGTTCGCCATCGACCAGCGCACTTCGGCCGCGAACAATCCGCCGCCGAAATCGTGACCAAGGTCGGCCACCCCGGCGGCATCTCCATAAATATCGAACACCTCGGTGCCGTATGTCCGCAGCAGACGCACGACATGTTCCGCGGGCAGGAACGGGTATTTCGCGGCGATGCGGTCGTGCAGATCCTGCACCCCGTCCACCGGAAAATCACCGCCGGCCAGTGGCACGCCTGCGGTCCATTTTTCTTCTTTGCCCAAATACTCTGCCAACTTGTCCAGCGCCGATTCCGCCAGCCTGCGATAGGTGGTGATCTTGCCGCCGAACACGTTCAACAACGGCGCGGGGCCGTTGGTGTCCAGCGACAAAACATAATCCCGCGTCGCCTCGGTGGCCGAACTGGCACCGTCATCATACAACGGCCGCACGCCGGAATAGGTCCAGACGATATCCTCGCGCGCAACCGGTTTCGCCAGATAGTCCGACGCGAATTCGCGCAGATAGTCGGCCTCGGCCTGCGTGCAAACCGCGTCGCCGGGGTCGCTTTTCTGCGCCGCCTCGGTGGTGCCGATCAGTGTGTAATCCTGTTCGAACGGGATCAGGAACCCGATGCGCCCATCAGTGTTCTGAAAGAAAAAGGCGCGCGGGTCGTCGTAGAGCTTGCGGGTGACGATGTGGCTGCCACGCACCAGCCGCACACCCTCGCTTGAGGGGGAATGGATGGTGTCGCGGATCATCTCGCCAACCCAGGGGCCGGCGGCGTTAACCAGTATGCGGGCCTGCGTGACAGTCTGTTCGCCGGTCTCGACATCCTCGGTCGTGACCTCCCACAGATCGGCGACTCTGTGCGCGGCGACGACCTTGGTACGGGTGCGGATACGCGCACCGCGCGCGCAGGCGTCGCGGGCGTTCAGCACCACAAGGCGGGCGTCCTGCACCCAGCAATCGGAATACTCGAACGCCTTGGAAAAACCGTCCTTCAACGCCCGTCCCGCCGGATCGCTACGCAGGTCCAGCGTGCGGGTGCCGGGCAGGATCTTGCGTCCGCCAAGGTGGTCATAGATGAACAGCCCCAGCCGGATCAGCCAGGCCGGACGCAAGCCCTTGGAATAGGGCAGCACAAAGCGCATCGGCCAGGATATATGCGGCATGGCACGCAGCAGGGTTTCGCGCTCGAACAGGGCCTCGCGCACCAGCCGGAATTCATAGTATTCCAGATAACGCAAGCCACCGTGAAACATCTTGGTCGAGGCGGACGAGGTCGCCTGTGCCAGATCCCCCATTTCGGCCAACGCGACCGAGTGGCCGCGCCCGGCCGCGTCGCGGGCGATGCCGCAGCCGTTGACGCCGCCGCCAATGATGAAGATGTCGAAAGGGGCGGTGGAAGGAGTTTTTGTCATTTTTGCCTGCCGGTAATCGGAATGTCCGTGCAGGAGTTTACGCCAACCCGCATGTTTCCGCCAGCGGATTGAACCCTTTCGTTGCGGCAGGCGACCTGTGATACAACAAAGTAAAAAGGGGCCGTGATGGCGCGCGATCTTAAACGGGTTTTTGACGAATACACGGTGGCGGCGGCGCGCACCGGCGACCGCACGGCGCTGGCGCGCCTGGTGCGCCACTGGCAGCCGCGCCTGCTGGCACACGCCTATCGCCTGACACAGGATTTCGAGCTGGCGCGCGAGGTCACGCAGGACGCGTGGATCGACATCATGCGCGGGCTGGTGCGGCTGAAGGATTCCGCCGCGTTTCCCGCCTGGGCGTTCCGGATTGTCACGCGCCGCGCGGCGGATGCTATCCGGCGGGCGCAGCGGGCGCGCCGCACCCGTTCCGCCTTGGCTGACGAACCGCAGGAACCTGTGGCTCCGGCCAGCGGTGAAAACGGTGGGCTGCACCGCGCGGTCGACGATTTGCCGCCGCCGCAACGCGCCGCGGTTCTGTTGTATTATATCGAAGGTTTCAGCACGGCCGAGATCGCGACGGTGCTGGAGGTTCCGGCGGGAACCGTAAAAACCCGCCTGATGCACGCGCGCCGCAAACTGCGAGCCGCACTGGAAGGAGAAGACGATGGATGAACTTGACAAAAAAATCGGCGCCATGCTGGACGCCGAGGAACAGGCCACGCTGGAACAGTTCGCGGAGCAAGGGTTGTGGGCACAGCTTGGCGGGCTGTTTGACGGCAAAACCGGTTGGCTGACGGCGGTCACGCTGGTGATCGGCACGGTCATGACAATCATCGGCCTGTATGCGGCGTGGAAATTCGCAACACTTGCCGATACCCCTTCGATGTTGCGTTGGGGCGGGCTGGCGTGGATCATGCTTCAGAGCCAGATGATGATCAAATTATGGAGCTGGATGCGCATGGAAACCAACCGCTCCATTCGCGAGATCAAGCGACTGGAATTGCAGGTCAGCATGTTGCAGGCAAAACTGAAAGGATAGTCTGTGCGTCGCGGAAAGGTGGTCCTGCTTTCCGTACAGGTTTGCGGCTGACTTAAGGTGCATTCAGTTTGATTTTCATACCGCTTTCATCATTTCTTTGCCGTCAAAGTGTGCCTCGTCCGGCGTTCGTTACCTTGAAAATCGCGCAAAGGAAAGCCTGCTCGCCGCTCTGTTCCGCAGATGTTCACACAACTGTTTACCGCGGCTTAACCGAACCGTTCCGACAGTTCCCTGTTCACGGTCTCCAGAAACCGCGCCGCCGCCACCGGCAATGTCCGCCCGCGCAGATACCCCGCACTCACCGCGCCCGGTGCCACGCCCTGCAAATCCAGCGGCACCGAGACCATTCGGTCCCGTTCCAGATGGGGTCGCAGATTGATGGCGAGGCTGAAGCTCAGCGCATCGCTGTCCTGCGACATCAGCCGCAGCAGGTCGAGGCTGTTGGACTCCACCGCCGCCTCCAGCGTCAGGCCCACCTTGTCCGCCACCGCATCCAGCACCAGCCGTATTCCCTCCGGCCGCTTGGGCAACAGCAGCGGGAACTCGACACAATCATAGATTTTCAGGCTCTCGCGCCCCGCCAGCGGATGATCCTCCGACATGACACAGAAAACCGGCTGCGTCACCGAACAGACGCTTTGCAGTTCCTTCAGGTGGATCGGCTCGAACACAATCGCAAGGTCGTTGGTGTTGTCCAGCAACGAGGTCTCGGCTTCCCCGCGTTCATGCAAGTCGACACCGAAGGTCACAAAGGGAAACTCCGCCAGATGTTTCGCGATCAGGCCGGGCAGGAAATACTGCACGATCTCGCGCGTTGTGGCGATGTTGATATGGCCCGCCCGCATCCCCGACAGGTCGGCAATGCGCGATTTCACCCGCTCCATGTCGGAAATCTGGTTGCGGATATGCTGGAGCAGGATCTCGCCGGCGATATTGGGGCGCAGCCCCGCAGGGTGGCGCTCGAAAATCTCGGTGCCGAGCTCCTCCTCGATCCCCAGAATCCGCCGGTTGAGGGCCGAGGGCGTGATCCCCAGTTCCTCCGCCGCGCTGCGCAGCGATCCGGTGCGGGAGATTTTGTCGATATATTTCAGAATCGTCAGGTGGCGCATGGGCGACTCCGGCGTGGCTCGGCGTGTGTTGCAAAAAACGCAACAGGTTACTGATTTCTTAGCAACAGACAGCAACACACACAAGCGCTATCAATATTAGCAACATCGCATCTTTGATTCTCGCCGTGAAGGAACCACCAATGGCCGAAAAACTCGTTATCATCGGAGCAGGCATGGCCTCGGGCCGGATGCTGGAGGAACTGCTGGAACGGGGCGCGGATTACGACATCACCCTGTTCGGGGCCGAGCCGCGCGGCAACTACAACCGCATCATGCTCTCGCCGGTGCTGGCGGGCGAAAAAACCTACGGGGAAATCGTCACCCACGACTCCGACTGGTATCGCGACAACAACATCACCTGCCGCTTTGGCGAAACGGTGGTGAAAATCGACCGCAAGGCAAAGCAGGTCGTCAGCGCCGGCGGCGTTACCCCCTATGACAAGCTGGTGGTGGCTACCGGCTCCGCCTCTTTTTTCATCCCGGTCACCGGCAACGACCTGCCCGGTGTGGTCGGTTTCCGCGATCTCGACGATGTCGAGGCCATGACCGCCGCCGCCCGCAAACCCGACGGCAAGGCCGTCATCATCGGCGGCGGCCTGCTGGGGCTGGAGGCCGCTGCGGCGCTGAAACGGCAAGGCATGGACGTCACCGTCCTGCACCTGATGGACCACCTGATGGAACGGCAGCTCGATCCGGCAGCGGGCTATCTGCTGCAAAAGGAGCTGGAAAGCCGCGGCATCAACGTGATCTGCAATGCCCACACCAAGGCGATCCTCGGCCATGACCACGTCGACGCGGTCCTGCTGGAGGACGGCATGATCCACCCCGCCGATCTGGTGGTCATGGCCGCCGGTATCCGCCCCGAAACTCGTCTGGCGGTCGACAGCGGCCTGCATGTGGAACGGGGTATCGTGGTGGACGATTCCATGCACACCTCGGACCCGCATATCTTCGCCCTCGGCGAATGTGTGGAACATGACTCGGTCGTCTACGGCCTCGTCGCGCCGCTGTTCGACATGGCGAAGGTTCTGGCCCGCACCCTGACCGGCGAAACCGCCGCCTTCATCCCCCCCGCCGTCGCCACCCGCCTGAAAGTCACCGGCGTGGAACTGTTCTCCGCCGGCGCATTCGACGAGGACGACAGCCGCGAGGACATCGTGTTCCGCGACCCGGCCCGCGGCATCTACAAACGGCTGGTGCTGGAGGACAACCGCATCGTCGGCATCGTCATGTATGGCGACACCGCCGACGCCACATGGTTCTTCGGCAAACTGACCATGGCCGAGGACATCGGCCCCATCCGCGAAACCCTGATCTTCGGCCCCGCCTATCAGGGCGACGGCCTCGCCGATCCGCTCGCCGCGGTCGCCGCCATGCCCGCCGAGGCGGAAATCTGCGGCTGCAACGGCGTCTGCAAGGGCACGATCGTCGCGGCCATCGCCGGTGGCGCCGACGACCTCGGCAAGGTGCGCGCGGCGACCAAGGCCTCGGCCTCCTGCGGCAATTGCACCGGACTGGTGGAACAGCTCCTCGCCAGCACCCTCGGCGACGGGTTCGAGGCCCCGACCGAACAACCCGTCTGCGGCTGCACCGACCTGACCCACGACGACCTGCGCCGGATCATCAAGGCACGGGCCCTGAAATCCATTCCCGCCGTGATGCAGGAAGCCGGCTGGAAAACCTCCTGCGGCTGCCACGTCTGCCGTCCGGCGCTGAACTACTACCTGATCGCCGAATGGCCGCTGGAATACCGCGACGACCAGCAGAGCCGTTTCGTCAACGAACGCAACCACGCCAATATCCAGAAGGACGGCACCTATTCCGTCGTCCCGCGCATGTGGGGCGGCATCACCACCCCGCAGGAGCTGCGCGCCATCGCCGACGCGGCCGAGAAATACAACGTCCCGACCGTGCATGTCACCGGCGGCCAGCGCATCGACCTTCTGGGCGTGAAACGCGCGGATCTGCCCGACATCTGGGCCGACCTGAACGCGGCGGGGCTGGTCTCGGGCCACGCCTATTCCAAGGGGCTGCGCACGGTGAAAACCTG
>CAZDLV010000099.1:0-7973 GCA_964506345.1 uncultured Rhodobacterales bacterium
ATGAATAGGTCCTTTTGCTGAGGTGTATTCGCAAGGTAAACGGTAACCTTCGGCGTGCAAGGGGAAACGTCAAGAAAAACGCAAAACAGTTTCCTGCCGAATTGGCGGGAAAAATGCCGCGACACGTTGTGTTTCCGATAGGAAACTGTATTTCTGTTCCGAACGGATTATTCGGAGGATGGACATGTCGGAACGTATCAACATCGAGGGCTTGCAGGTTGCCGTGCAATTGCGGGATTTCATCGAGGAACAGGCCTTGGCGGGGACAGGAATCGATGCGGCGGATTTCTGGCGCGGGTTTGCGGCGATGGTGCGGGATCTGACACCGGAAAACCGTTCCTTGCTGGCGGAACGTGCGGATATGCAGCGCCGGATTGACGAATGGCATCGGGCGCGTAAAGGACAGGCGACGGATTTTGCCGCCTATAAGGCGTTTCTGGGTGAAATCGGGTATTTGCTGCCCGAGGGGGCGGATTTTTCCATCGATACGGCCAATGTCGATCCCGAGGTTGCAAGCGTTCCCGGGCCGCAGTTGGTGGTGCCGGTGACCAATGCGCGCTATGCGCTGAATGCGGCCAACGCGCGGTGGGGCAGCCTGTTCGATGCGCTGTACGGCACCGATGCGCTGGGTGATTTGCCGGCGGCGGGCGGGTATGATCCGGCGCGCGGTGCGCGGGTCGTGGCGTGGGCCAAGGCATTTCTGGATGCGGTGGTGCCGATGGTGGCGGGCAGCCATGCCGATGTCACGGCCTATCGGGTCGAGGCGGGGGCGTTGCGTGCCGGTGATACCGGTTTGCGGGATCCGGCGCAGTTTGCCGGCTATCGCGGGCCTGCGGAGGCGCCCCAAGCGATTGTTTTGAAAAACAACGGGTTGCATATCGAGATCGTGCTGGACCGCGACCATCCGGTCGGCGGCAGCGATCCGGCCGGTATGGCGGATGTGCGGCTGGAATCGGCGTTGTCGGCGATTATGGATTGCGAGGATTCCGTGGCGGCAGTGGATGCGGCGGACAAGGTGCAGGCCTATGGCAACTGGCTGGGGCTGATGCGTGGCGATCTGGAGGAGGCTGTGCAAAAGGGCGGGCGGACGATAATCCGCAAGCTGGCGGGGGACGCGGAATATACCGCACCGGACGGTGGCACGCTGGTGTTGAAGGGGCGTGCGCTGATGTGGGTGCGCAATGTCGGGCATCTGATGACCAGCCCGGCCATTCTGGATAGCGACGGGGCCGAGGTGTTCGAAGGCCTGATGGACGCGATGGTCACCACGCTGTGCGCGATGCATGATTTGAAACGGCGGGCGAATTCGGCCGGTGGTTCGGTTTATGTGGTCAAGCCGAAGATGCACGGGCCGCGCGAGGTGGCCTTTGCCGACAAGATTTTCGGGCGGGTGGAGCAGGTGCTGGGTTTGCCGGAATACACCGTCAAGCTGGGCATCATGGACGAGGAACGGCGCACGACCGTGAACCTGAAGGAATGTATCCGCGCGGCGAAATCGCGGGTGGCGTTTATCAATACCGGCTTTCTGGATCGCACGGGGGACGAGATACACACCTCGATGGAAGCGGGCGCGATGGTGCGCAAGGGGGATATGAAGGACACCGCGTGGATCGCCGCCTACGAGGACAACAATGTCGACGTCGGGTTGGCCTGCGGCTTGCAGGGGCGGGCGCAGATCGGCAAGGGCATGTGGGCGATGCCGGACTTGATGCACGCGATGCTGGCGCAGAAAATCGCCCACCCCGGGTCGGGCGCGAATTGTGCATGGGTGCCCAGCCCGACGGCGGCGACGCTGCACGCCACGCATTATCACCGTGTGGATGTTCTGGCGGTGCAGGCGGGTTTGCGACAGGCCGGCAAGCGGGCGCGGCGGGACGATATCCTGAGCGTGCCGGTGGCGCAGGGTGTCAACTGGTCCGGTGCCGAAATTCGCGCCGAGGTGGAAAACAACGCGCAGGGGATTTTGGGGTATGTGGTGCGCTGGATCGATCAGGGGGTCGGGTGTTCCAAGGTGCCGGATATCGACGACGTCGGGTTGATGGAGGATCGCGCGACCTGCCGGATTTCCAGCCAGCACATTGCCAACTGGTTGCATCACGGGGTTGTTTCGCTGGACGAGGTGGACGGGATTTTCCGCGATATGGCGCGCGTGGTGGATGCGCAAAACGCCGGTGATCCGCTGTATACGCCGATGGCACCGGATTTTGACGGTATCGCGTTTACTACGGCACGCGATCTGGCGGTGAAGGGGCGCGCGCAGCCGTCGGGATATACCGAACCGTTGCTGCATGCGGCGCGGCTGGCGCGCAAGGCGGAGTCAGGGCTGGCGTGAGGGCCGCCCTAGGGCGCCCAGCGCAAGAAGTTTCCGATCAGGCGCAGGCCGGTTTTCTGGCTTTTTTCCGGGTGGAATTGTGTGCCGAGCATGTTGTCACGCCCGACCGCCGCCGTGACCGGACCGCCGTAGTCCACCGTGGCCAGCACATGGGCCGGATCGGTGGGGGCAAGGTGATAGGAGTGGACGAAATAGGCGTGGTTGCCGGCCTTGATGCCGTCAAACAGCGGGTGCGGGGCGAGGTTTTTCAGGTCGTTCCAGCCCATGTGCGGGACTTTCAGCGACGGATCGGAAGGGGTCATTTCGACGACCTCGCCGGGGATCCAGTCGAATCCTGCGGTTTCGTGGCCGTGTTCGCGCCCCAGCGTCGCCATCATCTGCATGCCGACGCAGATGCCGAGGAAGGGGGCGGCGCCGGTTATCACGCGCTCCTCTATCGCCTCGAACAATCCGTCGAAACCGGCGAGGCCCTCGCGGCAGTCGGTGAAGGCGCCGACGCCGGGCAGGACGATACGGTCGGCGCGGCGCACCACGTCGGGATCGGAGGTCACCACGACCGGCGCGGTGCCCAGTTCTGCCGCCATCCGCTGGAAGGATTTTTCCGCCGAGTGGATGTTGCCGGAGTTGTAATCGACAATTACCGTGGTCATTCGCTGAGCGTGCCTTTGGTCGAGGGCACGGCGTCGGCCTTGCGCGGATCGGTTTCCAGCGCGTCGCGCAGGGCGCGGGCGACGGCCTTGAAGCTGGCCTCGGCGATGTGGTGGCTGTTGATACCGTCGAGACGCTCGACGTGCAGGTTCAGGCCGGCGTTCATGGCGAAGGCGGTGAAGAACTCGCGCACCAGCTCGGTGTCGAAGCTGCCGATTTGCGCAGCGGTGAAATCGACCTTCCACACCAGATAGGCGCGGCCCGACAAATCCAGCGCGGCGCGCACCAGCGTGTCGTCCATCACCAGGTGGCAGGAGCCGTAGCGGTTGATGCCGCGTTTGTCGCCGGCCGCCTGCGCGAGGGCCTTGCCCAGCGCGATGCCCACGTCCTCTACCGTGTGGTGGTCGTCGATGTGCAGGTCGCCTTCGGCGCGGATGGTCATGTCGATCAGGGCGTGGCGCGACAGCTGGTCCAGCATGTGGTCGAAAAAGCCGACGCCGGTGTTGTTGTCATAGACGCCGGTGCCGTCGAGGTTGATTTCGACGGAAATTGTGGTCTCGTTGGTTTTGCGGGTCACTTTCGCGGTGCGCATGGCTTTGCCCTTCGGTTGTTCTGCGCGCCTTATACTGTGGGCGGGCGCGCGTTCCAAGGGGGTTATTCGGGCAGGGTGCCTTGTGCCAGCGCCGTGATGCCGGCGGTGATGCGTTCGAAGCTGGCGGCGGCGCGGGAAGAGATGTGGCGCGCGCGCAGGTGGCCGTGGACGAGGCCGGTATCGCGGTAGAGGCGGTGCGCAATGGCGGCGGCAGTCAGGCGGGCGGCGTATCCGGTGGCGTCGTCGTGCAGCGGGTCGAATTCGGCGGCGGTCAGCAGGGTAGGCGGCAGGCCGGTGAAATCGGGGTCGTCGAGCGGGGCGTATGTGGCGCCGGTGTCGCCGACAAGGGCGTCGTGGAAGAAGTGCATGGCCGCGGCTGTCAGGATCGGGGCGTTGGCGTTGCGGGCGTAGCTGCGCGTGTCGCGCGGGGTGCCGAGCCACGGGTAGATCAGGACCTGCGCCAGCACGCGGTCGCGGCGGCGGTGGGTTATGGCGGCGGCGAGGGTGGCGCCGGCGCTGTCGCCTGCGGGGATGATCGCGGTGTCGAGCGCGTCGAACACCGCGAGGCACTGGTCGAGGGCGACAGGGTGGCGGACCTCGGGCGAGAGGGCGTAGTCGGGGGCGATGACGGTCAGGCCGGTGGCGGCGGCGATGTCGGCACAGATGTCGTCGTGGCTGTCCAGCCCGCCGAGGACGAAGCCGCCGCCGTGCAGGTAGAGGACCACGGGGCCGGTGTCGCCGGCGGTATAGGTGCGGGTTGCAATGCCCGCGATTGCCCCGTCGGTAACCATGACGCCGGCGGGGCGCCCGTTGTGGAAGTGGGCGCAGGTGGCATCGAAGGCCGCGCGCAATTCGCGAATCGACGGCGGGGTCGCGCCGGGTTTGGCAAAGCTGCGGCTGCGGGCGACAAAGCGGTTCACCGCAGGATCGAGAAAACCGGTGAAATCGGTGGGTGAATCGGACATATCGCGGACTTTACAGCATAGGTGTTTTTGTGGAAACGACGGCGTATTTCGCAATTATGTAATAAAATTCGTGTAATTACAACATATTATAAAAAACCTTCCAGTTTTGGGAGTTTTCTGGTTGACCTTACAGTAAGTGTAAGGATTAGATGGATGCCAGCAAAGGAGAAATGCGATGGAAGATTTGACTACCAACAGTAATGATTCTGTGGACTTCGAAGTCACAGGAATGACCTGCGTAAGTTGCGCCGGTCGTGTGGAAAAAGCGGTGGCGGCGATGCCCGGTGTGCAGTCCGCCACGGTCAACCTGGCGCTGGAGAAGCTGGACGTTGTTTATGACGGCGACGCGCTGGAACCGCAGCAGATTGCCGATGCGGTGCGCGACACCGGATACGGCATTCGCGAGGCGCAGGTCTCGTTCAATGTAGAGAAAATGACCTGTGCAAGTTGTGCCGGTCGGGTGGAAAAAGCCCTGAACGCTGTTCCGGGGGTGCTGTCCGCCGAGGTCAACCTGGCCATCGAGACCGCGACCGTGCGTTATATTCCGGGGAATACGACGGTTGCGAAAATCATGCAGGCATCGACCGACGCCGGATATCCGGCCAAGTCGGCCGACGAGATCGGCGAGGATCGCGACGCGGAAATCGCGGCGACGAACCGCAAGGATCTGCTTATTCTGGGGTTCTCGACCCTGTTGACGCTGCCGCTGGTCGTGCAGATGATTTTCACCCTGACGGGGGCGAATATCAATGTGCCGGCCTATTGGGAATTCGCGCTGGCGACGCCGGTGCAGTTTTACGTCGGTAAACGGTTCTATATCGCTGCGTGGCATGCGCTGAAAGCCAAGGCCGGCAACATGGACCAGTTGGTGGTCATGGGGACGACGGCGGCGTATTTTTATAGTGTCTGGTTGATCCTGACATTGGGAACCGAGGCCGAAGGGCAGTTGTATTTCGAGGCATCGGCCGTGGTTATCACGTTGATTCTGGCCGGTAAGGTGCTGGAAGCGCGGGCGAAACGCTCGGCTTCGTCGGCTTTGCGGCAGTTGATGGCGTTGCGCCCTGACAAAGCCGTCGTGTTGCGCGCCGGTGAAGAGGTCGAGGTGTCGATTTCCGAAGTGCTGATTGGTGATATTGTCATTGTCCGTCCGGGCGAGCGCCTGCCGGTTGACGGCGAGATCATCGACGGCGAAAGCGAGCTGGACGAAAGCCTGCTGACCGGTGAATCCATGCCGGTGGCCCGCCACAAGGGCGATCTGGTGATTGCCGGATCGATCAACGGCACCGGCCTGTTGCGGGTTCGGGCGCTGAAAATCGGGTCCGATACCACGTTGTCGAAAATCGCCACGATGGTTGAACAGGCACAGACCGGCAAGGCGCCGATCCAGAAGCTGGTGGATAAAATCAGCGCGATTTTCGTGCCGGTGGTGATCCTGATCGCCTTGTCCACATTCGGTATCTGGCTGGCACTGGGATTCAGTTTCGAAATTGCGCTGGTTGCGGCGATTTCCGTTCTGGTGATTGCCTGCCCCTGTGCGCTGGGTCTGGCGACGCCGACGGCACTGGTGGCCGGAACGGGTGTGGCGGCACAGCACGGTATCCTGATCCGGGACATCGAAACGCTGGAACGGGCCAAGAATATCGACACCGTGGTGTTTGATAAAACCGGCACGCTGACCATCGGTAAACCGGAAATTGTCGGGTTCGATTCTTTCGAAATGGAAGACGACGAGTTGTTGGCACTGGCTGCCTCGGCGCAGTCCGGGTCGGAACATCCGCTGGGCAAAGCGATGGTCAACACCGCCAAGGACAAAAACCTGACGATTTCCTCGCCGTCGGAATTTGCCGCGAAAGTCGGTGAGGGCATCGAGGCGACTGTCAACGGTGTTGTCGTGCGGATCGGGCGCGCCACCTATGCGGCCCCCGATGCAACCGGGGCACAGAAAGCCGACGCGCAGGCCATGGCGGAAAAAGGCCAGACGGTTGTCTGGGTTTCCGGCGACGGCAAGGCGCTGGGTCTGATCGGGCTGGCCGATACGCCGCGCCCCGAGGCCGCCGGTGCCATCAAGGCGCTGCATGACGACGGGATCCGCACCATGTTGCTGACCGGCGACAATGCCGAAACCGCCGCGATCATCGCCAAGGAACTGGGTATCGACGAGGTGAAATCGGAAATGCGCCCCGAGGACAAGGTTTCCGCCTTGCAGGAACTGGTCGCACAGGGTCGCCATGTTGCCATGGTCGGTGACGGGGTGAACGACGCACCGGCGCTGGCTGTTGCCGATCTGGGGATCGCCATGGGCGGCGGGGCCGATGTGGCGCTGGAAACCGCAGGGTTTGTGTTGATGCGGTCGGATCCGATGCTGGTGCATTCTTCGTTGCAGATCGCGCGTGCGACCTCGCGGAAAATCCGGCAGAACCTGTTCTGGGCCTTCATCTATAACCTGATCGGTGTGCCGATTGCCGCGCTGGGGTTCCTGAACCCTGCTTTGGCTGGTGCCGCGATGGCCTTTTCCAGTGTGAGTGTGGTAAGTAACTCGTTGTTGCTGAAACGCTGGAAACCGGAGGAGTAGCCATGAACATCGGGAAAGTTTCCGAAAAAAGCGGCCTGCCGCCGAAAACCATCCGGTATTACGAGGATATCGGGTTGATCTCGCCGGATCGTTCCTTGAACGGCTATCGGGATTTCAGCGACCAGCACCTGCATAAACTGACGTTTTTGCAGCGTGCGCGGGGGCTGGGTTTCACGATCGAGGACTGCCGGACCCTGTTGTCGCTATACGAGGACACGGACAGGGCCAGCGCCGACGTCAAGATTATGGCGCGCGAGCATCTGGACAAGATATCGGAGAAAATCCGCGAACTGGAGGCCATGCGCGGCGCGTTGTCGGAACTGGTCAACAAGTGTCACGGGGATGATCGCCCGGACTGCCCGATCCTTGACGGGTTGTCGGGTCAGCCGAAGAAGGAGGCGCGCGCACAATGAGCCAGAAGGTGGTAGTGGCCGTTGTGGCCGTTCTATCCGCGCTGATTGTCGCGTGGTCCTATTTGCCCGGGTTTCCGGGTGGATCTTCGACCGCGTCGAATGCCGGCAGCACCGCACAAACGCTGGTGCTGCCGGAGTTCACGACACTGGCGCAAGCCGGACAGGAGGCGTTCCAGCAGAATTGTTCCGCCTGTCACGGGGCGACGGCGACCGGAACCGACCGTGGCCCGTCGTTGATCGACACGATCTATCGCCCCGGTGTGCATAGCGATATGGCGATTGTGCTGGCACCGCGGAACGGGGTGCGTTCGCATCACTGGCGGTTCGGTAATATGCCGCGCATTGACGGGGTGACAGAGGAACAGATTCGCGGGATAATACAGTTCATTCGAGAATTGCAAAAAGCGAACGGAATCACATGAACACCCGAAGTATCATCGTCAATGTCCTG
>CAZDLV010000100.1:0-7939 GCA_964506345.1 uncultured Rhodobacterales bacterium
CCGCTCGATTGCGTCGCGACCTATTACAATTTTCCCGCTGACTGGCAGCGCTAGGCACTTTTCAAATTAACGATCAGCTTGTCGATATTTCCCTGCACGGCTTCCAGCATGGAACCGACCTCGGTGCGTTCGGTCGCCAGCATGGAAATACCTTCGACGATCAGGTTGATAAACTTGTCCTGACCGCTGCGGTCGCTGACATTCCATTCAACCGAGAACGGGCTCTGGTTTTGCAGCGTCATGGAGGTTTCGACCAGAATCCCCAACCGGCCCGCGTCGCGACTTTTGATGATTTTCACTGTTGCACCGGCAAATTTCCGGAACTGGCGCCCGTATTTACGCGAAACATAGGTCTGGAACGCGGCCATATACGCCGCCTGTTGCGCGGCGGTTGCGGTGCGCCACGGTGCGCCCAGACAATAGCGCGCGATTGTCGGCACATCGGCATAATCCCGAAAAATCGCCTCGAAATCCTTCAACATCGCGGCTTCGGATTTGCCCGAATTGATAATGGACAAGACATCGGCCACCACCCGTTTGATCAAGTCGGCAGCCTGCGTTTCTGTCAGGGCAAAAGCGGACACCGGCAACAGCGCCGCACCGGTTGCGGCGGCACTTGTGCGGATAAAACCGCGTCGGGTCAGTCGGGCAATACTAGAACGCATATGGATCCTCCAGGTCTTGTATCAACGTCTCGCCTTGCAGATTCCGGCGCATGTTTTGCAGATAGCTGATCCGCTGCGCCGCATAACTGTCTGCTGATTCATATAGTAACGCATCGACCAGATCGGAATAGGCATAGCGTTTTCCGACAAGGTTTGCCCCTTTCAACACCAGAATATATTTCCGGTCGTTGGTGGAAATCACATACTGCAACGGGTCGATCGCGAAATCGACCGCCATGCCAACCGTGCCACGCACCGTGCTGGCCCCGAACAGCGGCAATTCCAGATACGGCCCCTCGGCCACACCCCAGACACCCAGCGTTTCGCCGAAATCGGTGCTTTTTTCAAACAGCCCGATATCCGAGGCCGGATCCAGCATCCCCGCCAACCCGATAGTGGAGTTCAGGAAAAACCGCGCCGTGGTTTTTGCCGCCTCGGACAAATTGCCTTGCAACAAGCGGTTTACCACCTGAACCGGCAGACCCAGATTATCGGCACTGCGGTTGATTGCGGTGCGCACGGGTGCCGGCACCACCGCGCCATAGGTTGCCGATACCGGCCGCAATGCGGTTTTGTCCACCAGCACGTTGAAATCGTGGATGCGCCGGTTCATCCCCTCCAGCGGGTCGTTGACATAATCCGACGGCACCGGCCCGCTTGCGCAGGCGGCAAGGGTCGCAACCAACCCCAAAACGCCCCCGATCCGCAAAATTCCCATGGCGTCACGCCTTTCTGTAAATGCAATAAATGCCGGTCGCAAAATGGATTCAATAATTCTTCACCTTCGCATATTAAAGGTTCGGGGCAGACTTGCCAACTTTCAACTTTGTGTTGCAGACAAACTGTGGCAAACAGGGCGCACATGGCGGCGCGAAGGACGGGTTTTGGGCGCAAACATCGACATACGGACAGGGCGGCGGGAATTGCGACGCGCGGCGCTTGGCGGCAGCGGCGCTTTCCTGTCCATCGGCCTGTTCAGTTTTTTTGTAAACCTGCTGATGCTGACCGGCCCGCTGTTCATGTTGCAGGTCTATGACCGCGTGCTGGGCAGCCGCTCGGTTGAAACGCTCACGGCGCTTCTGGTGCTGGTCGCGGGGCTGTTTGCGTTGATGGGCGTGCTGGATTTCGCCCGCGGACGGGTCGCCGCCCGCCTTGGTGCGGCGTTTCAGGCCAAACTCGACGCGCGCGTGTTTGCCGCCACCCTTGCGCTGACACAGGACGCAACAGGGCGTGCGCGTGCGGCGGCGGCATTGCGCGATCTGGAATCGGTGCAGAAACTTCTGGCCTCGCCCGCGATCTTTGCGCTGGTCGATATCCCGTGGACGCCGATTTTCATTCTGGCGATTTTCACCTTTCACCCGTTGCTGGGCTGGCTGGCGCTGGGCGGCGGGGTTTTCCTTGTGGTGATTGCCATCACCAACCAGGTTTTCAGCTTTCGCCCTGTCGGCAATGCCAACGTCAAAAGCCTGTCCAGCGATGCGCTGGCCGATACCCTGCGCGAACACGGGGATATCGTGCGCGGTCTCGGTATGCAGGACACCGCACTGGCGCGCTGGCAAAACCAGCGGCAATCGGCGCTGGGCGCACAAATCCGTTCATCCGACCTGACCGGCGCCTTCAGCATTTTTTCCAAAACCTTCCGCTTCTTTCTACAGTCGGCAATATTGGCGCTCGGGGCCTATCTGGTGCTGCAAAACCAGGTGACGGCGGGGGCGATGATCGCTTCGTCGATCATGCTGGGGCGCGCGCTGGCACCGGTTGAACAAACCATCGCGCAATGGCCGCTGATACTGCGTGCCCGATACGGCTGGCGCGCACTGGCGGCGTTTCTGGCCAGCGTGCCGAAGCCCGCGCCGCGCACCGTGTTGCCGCGCCCCGGGGCCGACCTGCGCGTCGATAAAATCGCGGTCCTGCCACCGGGCGGCGGTGTTCCGACCTTGCGCGCGGTCAGTTTTGCCCTGTCACCGGGGCAGGCGCTGGGCATTATCGGGCCGAGCGCCTCGGGCAAATCGACACTTGCGCGCGTATTGACCGGCATTTGGGTTCCGGCGGCCGGCACCATCCGCCTCGACGGGGCGACGCTGGACCAGTACGGGCCGGATCTGGGACAACACGTCGGATATCTGCCGCAGGATGTAACCCTGTTCGGGGCAACCATCGCCGAAAACATCGCCCGTCTCGCCGCCAATCCCGACGACGCTGCCGTGATCCGCGCCGCGAAAATGGCCGGTGCGCATGAAATGATCCTCGCCTTGCCGGACGGGTATGATACGGTAATTTCCGGCAATGCCGGTCGCTTGTCCGGCGGGCAAAAACAACGGATCGGGCTGGCGCGGGCGATGTTCGGCAATCCGGTGCTGCTGATCCTCGATGAGCCCAATGCCAATCTGGATGCCCCGGGTTCCGCCGCGCTCAATCTGGCGATTCGCGAATTCAAGGCCGGCGGCGGCGCGGTTATCATCATGGCGCACCGTCCCGCCGGTATCGCCGAATGCGAATGGCTGATGGTGCTGCAAGACGGCATTGTGCGCGCCTTTGGCCCGCGCGACGAGGTCTTGCGCGCACAGGTGCAAAACCACTCGGAAGTCGCGGGAACACTGGATGCGGAGGCCGGACCATGACCCGCTGGAGCGCACGCAAACCGCTGTTTCTCGGCTATTTGGCGCTGGCCGTTCTGGTATTCGGCGTTGGTCTGTGGGCTGTCAAAACCCGCATCGCCGGGGCCATTGTCGCCTCGGGGCAGGTCGCGGTCGAGGACAGCCGGCAGGTCGTGCAGCATCCGGACGGCGGCGTCATCGGCGAAATTCTGGTGGATGATGGCGATACGGTCAAGGCGGGCGACGTGTTGCTGCGTTTTGACGATACGCAGGTAAAATCCGATCTGGCGGTCACCACCGGCCAGCTGTACGAAATATCCGCCCGAAAATCCCGGTTGGAGGCCGAGCGCGACGCCGCCACGGCTGTAACATTCGCGCCTCTGTTACAACAGAACGCCACCGATCCGCTGGTTGCCAGCCTGATGAAAGGCCAGCGCAACCTGTTCACGGCGCGCCGCGATTCCCTGTCGCGCGAACAGGCGTTGCTTAACAAGAAAAAAACCCAGATCGAAGACCAGATTCGCGGTGCCGAGGCGCAGAAAACCGCGTTGCAAGAACAAAAAACCCTGATATCCGCCGAGCTGGCCGACGAACAGGCCCTGCTGGCCAAGGGTCTGTCGCAGGCCACCAAGGTGCGTGCGCTGCAACGGGAAAAGGCGCGGATGGAGGGGGCGTTGGGCGAACTGGTCGCCACCATCGCCGAAAACCGCGGCAAAATAGCCGAGATCGAAATCCAGATACTGCGCCTGCATTCGCGTCTGCGCGAGGATGCGATCACCACGTTGCGCGACCTGCAATTTCGCGAAATCGCGCTTGACGAAAAGCGCCGCTCGTTACTGGAAAAACTGCAACGGATGGAGGTCCGCGCACCGGTTCCCGGCGTCATCTACGGCAAGAAATTCTTTGCCGTCCGTTCGGTTGTGCGACCGGCCGAACCGATCCTGTATATCGTGCCGCAGGATTCGCGGCTGGTGATAAAAACCCGCATTCCGGCGCGCCATATCGACCAGGTCCACATCGGCCAGACCGCCAGCCTGCGGTTTTCGGCATTTGACACCCGCACGACGCCGGAAATTTCCGGCACCGTCACCAAAGTATCGCCCGACGTGTTCACCGACTCCGTCACCGGGGCAACCTATTACGCCGCCGAAATTCTGCCGGATCCGGGCGAAACCGATCGTCTGGGGGATGTGAAAATCGTGCCGGGTATGCCGGTGCAGGCGTTTCTGAAAACCCGCGAGCGCACACCGCTCAGCTACCTTCTGAAACCGTTAGCCGACTATTTCACCCGCGCGTTTCGTGAAAGCTGACGCCGATTCCGGCATCGGATTGCTGGCGGTTTTATAGGCGCTCCAGTCGGTGATTTCGGGATAATACATCGCACGCCATTTCCGCACGCGCGGGTTCATCATCCGCAACCATACCGGCGGCACCAGCGCGATCGCCGCCAGAAACGGATAGCCGAACGGAATTTGCGGCGCGTGCGCGGCATCATAGGTTTGCAACACCGGAAAGCGCCGCGCCGGTTTGAAATGATGGTCCGAGTGCCGTTGCAGATTGATCAACAGATAATTGCTGACCCGGCGCGGCGAATTCCACGAATGATGCGGGCGAACCGGCTCGTAGCGCCCGTTGCCAAGATGCGCGCGCACCAGACCGTAATGCTCGACATAATTTGTCAGTTCCAGAAACAGCACGGCAATAAACGCCTGCACCAGAAACAGTCCGGCCCCGGCCCATCCGCCCAGCAGAAGCGCCAGCAAAACAAACCCCGCCGACCACGATCCATAGCGCCAGAACGGGTTGGACCGGTCCGTGGGCGCCAACCCCTTTTGCACCAGACGCGCCGCTTCCAGCCGCCATGCCGCGACCAGTCCTTGCCGCAGAACCCGCGGAAAATAATAATAAAACCCTTCGTTATAGCGTGCCGTCACCGGATCGGCCGGTGTGCCGACATAGCGGTGGTGGATCAGGTTGTGTTTGGTGCGGAAATGCCCGAACAGCACCATCGCCAGCAGCGCGTCCGCCAAATTGCGTTCCAGCGCCGGTGTCTGATGGCCCAGTTCGTGCGCATAAACAATGCCGACCGCGCCGGTTGCCACACCGACCGCCATCATCAACAGGATACTTTCGGGCGCGGAAAATGCTCCCGGCCGCGTGGCGGAAAAAATGGCGAAATAGACAAACCCGAACTGCACCGGAAACCAGACCATCGTCAGGATTTTGTGCCAATACAGGCGCGATTCATCGGTGTCGGGGTCCGGGTTGCGCGTATTGTCCCCCAGTATCCGGTCGAGGACCGAGCTGACCACCATCGCAAAAACCGGCACCAGCGCAATCGTCCAGCCCCCGAAAATCGCTGCGACAACCACCAGAACCGCCAACACCAGCGAAACCGAAAAAACCGCCGCGCTTTCAACTTGTCCATTGTTTTCAGTCATCGCTCACCGTTCTGTTGCGCCCTGTTCCAGGGCCTGCGCTACTTGATAAACTTTTCGCATCACCGTTGGCAACGACTGCGGCGATACCGTCTCGAAGCGCCCGTTGCCACTGTCCACTTGCGCCACTAGCACCCGTAAACGCAGATGAAAATGGGTAAATGTGTGGCGTATTTCTTCGGGCCAGACCTGCCAGTCGGCCGCAAGGGGCGGCGTGGTTTGCGGCGTTCCGTCAACCCAGTCGGACCCGGGAAACCCCAGCATACCGCCCAGCAGGCCACTGTCTGGCCGGGTTTCCACCAGCACCGCGCCGTCTTTTCGCAGCGCCAGATACACCACCCCGTGGCGCACGGGTTTTGCCGGTTTCGCCGGCTTTCGCGGTAATTCCGCCGCCGTTCCCAGCGCCCGCGCCCGACAATCCGCGCGCCACGGGCAGGGCGCGCACTGCGGTTTCCGCGCGCATAACGTCGCGCCCAGATCCATCACCGCTTGCGCATAATCGCCACACCGCGCGGCCGGCGTCAACGCGGCGGCCCGTGCCCGCAAGGCCGGTTTCGCCGCCGGCATCGGCGTATCGATCGCATATACTCGCGCCATCACCCGCTCGACATTCGCATCCACCACCGTTGCCTTGCGATCAAAGGCAATCGCCGCAATCGCCGCCGCCGTGTAGGGACCGATGCCGGGCAAGGCCAGCAGCCCCGCCTCGGTATCGGGAAAACGTGCATCGGGCAGGCCCGCAACGACACGGGCGCATTTCAGCAGGTTCCGCGCCCGCGCATAATAACCCAGCCCGGCCCACGCAGCCATCACCGCCCCGTCCGGCGCAGCGGCCAGCGCCCGCACATCGGGCCAGTTTTTCACAAATTTTACGAAATATTTCCCTACCGCCGCGACTGTGGTTTGCTGCAACATTACCTCGGACAGCCAGATGTGGTAGGGGTCGGGGCGCATGCCGCCGCGACTGTCGCGCGGTGGCACGCGCCACGGCAACGCGCGGGCGTGGCGGTCGTACCAGTCCAGCAAATCGGCGGGATTTGGCCCTGAAGACGGTAAAGTCATGCCGCGCCCCCCGATTGGCGTTGGACCCGCGCGCCTGCTACGGTAATATATCTGTGATTGCTACCCGAGGTTCCCATGACCCGCGACTCTGACGTCAAACCGGCAAAACGCAAGACCCCGTCGCCGACAAAACGACGGGCGCGCGGATTTGTGCAAACCGGTGGCCTGCTGACCAAGCGCATTCGCGGCGTCAGCGAGAAACGCGGCTTTGCCGAAACCCGTCTGCTGACCCATTGGGACAGCATCGTCGGCGCTGCACTGGCCGGTCTGGCCCGCCCCGTCAGGATATCGCACGCCCGCGACGGTTTCGGGGCAACGCTGACCGTCCTGACCAACGGCGCACGCGCGCCGGAACTGCAAATGATGCTGCCAACCCTTAAAGAAAAGATTAACGCCGTTTACGGATACACCGCCATTTCGCGCATCCGCATAACCCAGACCGCCAGCCACGGATTTGCCGAAACGGTGCAGCCCTTCGACCACAACACCGGCAAAGCCGCCGCGCCGCTGCCACCGGACAAGGCCGCGGACCTGTCGGCATCTTTGCGCCCGATCCGCGACGCGGGCTTTCGTGCCGCATTGGAATTGCTGGGCAAAAACGTATTAGGAAAGTAATTCACCCGAAAGGAACACCCATGACCCGAGATGTAAATTTCAGCCGCCGCGCCGCACTGGCCCTGATTGCCGGCACCGTCGCCACGGCCAGCACCCCGATTCTGGCGCAGACCACGGCA
Source organism: uncultured Rhodobacterales bacterium (assembly GCA_964506345.1). Classification (GTDB taxonomy): domain Bacteria; phylum Pseudomonadota; class Alphaproteobacteria; order Rhodobacterales; family Rhodobacteraceae; genus NORP23. The sequence continues at coordinate 7,497 of CAZDLV010000100.1, forward strand.
GATTCCCCCCCCGCCACGACAACACCCGCCACGCCGCCGGTTATCACCGAAATGTCGCTGGGTTCGGCGGATGCGCCGGTCACGATGATCGAGTATGCCTCGTTCACCTGTCCCCATTGCAGGCGTTTTCACGACGAGGTTCTGCCGCGTATCACCAAGGATTATATCGATACCGGCAAGGTCCGCATGGTTTATCGCCCGATCTATTTCGACCGGCTCGGTCTGTGGGCGGACATGATTGCGCGATGCGGCGGCGAAACCCGGTATTTCGGAATTTCCTCGAAAATTTACGATCAGCAGGCCGAGTGGACGCAGGGCAACAGCGCGCTGGATATCATCAACAACCTTTACGCCATCGGGCGCGATTCCGGTCTGACCGACACGGAAATGCAGGCCTGTATGCAGGATCTGGACAAAGCCCGCGCACTGGTTGACGAATCAAC
>CAZDLV010000101.1:0-7931 GCA_964506345.1 uncultured Rhodobacterales bacterium
CAGCGTCGGGCTGTTGTGCCGGCTCACCCGCGTCGGCGTGCCGCCGGCGAAATCCCGAGAACCGGCGGCATTTCCTGTCGCGGTTGCCGGGAAAGCAGCATGGCCAGACGGTCCAGAAATACGGCCATTTCAAAAGGCTTGCTAACATAGTCCGCTGCGCCGGCCTTGATAAGGCGCACCGCCTGATCCACGCCCCCGTGGCCGGTGATAAACAAAAATGGCGGTGGCACGGTGGTTTCGCACAAAGTTGTATATAGATCCTCTCCGGTTCCGTCGGGCAACCGGATATCGCAAATTACCGCATCGATCGGCGCGCGGGGTGTGCGGATCGCCCCCAACGCACGCCCGGTCTGTTTGTGCCAGCTTACCCCGGCACCTTCGAGTGTGAGCCGCTGGACAAGCGAAGCCCCCATGATCTCGTCATCCTCGACCAGCAAGATGTTGTATCCGCGCAGCATTCAGGCATCTTCACGAATTTGATACGGCAGATCAACGCAAATCCGCGTCAGGGTATTTTCCCGTTTCAGGCTGATATGCCCGCGCATCGCGCGCACCAGATCGTGAACCAACCGCAATCCCACACCACCCCCGGGCGGAACCGGCCCGCTGCCCAACAGGCGCGCACCGGCGGATTTGGACAGCCCGGGGCCGGAATCGGATACGGTCAGATTCAGCCCTTCTTCGTCGCAGGACAGCGCAAGCCCCACCTGCCCGCGCTTTCCTGCCGCCTCCGAGGCATTCAAGAGCAGGTTAAGCGCAATCTGGCGAACCGGACCGGAAGGGTACCCCGACAGCGCGGCATGCGGGGCGGAAATACGCCAGTCGAGGTCCTGCCTGAGCCGCGCGGTTTCCGCACGAACCAGCACCCGAAGATCGTCGAAGTCATCCAGCGACAGCCGCGCACCGGTCCGGTCAAGGCGGTTTTGATCCAGCGTCGTGCGCACCACATCACGCAAATGTCCAAGCCCGCGAATAAGAATATCGGCGGACTCCCGCACCACATCGGGGCGGTCCGCATAGGTGCGCATGGTGTCGGCAGCGTTCAACAGGCCCCCCAGCGGATTGTTGATTTCGTGCGCCAGCGATGACGAAAGCCGCCCGAGACTGACAAACCGTTCCCGCTCGGCCAGGCGTTTTTCGGTCTCGGCTTTCGCGGCGATTGCGGCCACCATCGCGTTGTAGCTTCGTGCCAGTTGCGCCATTTCCGCGTCGCCGGACGGCAGTTCGTCTGGCGGAATCGGCTCGAATATCCGGGACGGATCCCGCATACGGCCGATAACATTCAAAACAGGCTGCAAAAGCCGGCGCATGACCAGATATCCCGCAATTGCCAGAAAAAATGTTGCTACGGCATTTCCCAGCAACAGCAGTCGTGCCGCGCGCCGCCGCTCGGCCAGTAAATCCGAAACATCAAGTTGTGTCAGAATTTTTCCGACAACCCGCCCCTGATATACCAGCGGTGCCAATATGCTGATCCGGGGATTTTGGCCGCGGATCACTAGGCTTTCCAGGCTCTGCACGCCGGCAGTAAGGGCATCGATTTTGCTGTCAACAGGTGCGCGGCGTGGATCTGTCGCCGCCAGAACGGTTCCGGCCTCGTTGGCGACTGCCGCGAATTTCAACCTGCGTCTGTCGCTCTGGCCGGCGGCACGATCCAGCGTGTCGTAAACCTCCCAGACGTCATTGCGCACCACCAGCGGGCCAAGGGCAACCGACAAAGCCTCGATCTGCAATTGTGCCATCTCGCGAATGCGCTCGTTCTGGACTTGCTGCAACGTCGCAAGCACCTGCTGTGACGCCAAAAACCCGACAAAAACCATCATTCCGGCAGCAAAAAACGGAACCCGCAACGAAAGCGGAATATGTTGCACAAATTTCATTAGCGCAATTGATCCATATCCCGCATCCTGGCCTGGATGCCGTTGTATAGGTCAGGGACGGCTTGTCCCATCCGGTCCAACTGCAACAAATCCAGCGCAGCCCGCCCCTGCGCGGTATTTGCCAAGTCAAGCAACGCGTGCTGCATTGCCAGAACCCGCGGTTTGGCCATCCGGTCAACACGGGCGCAAAACGGCGGAAACCCGAGCCATTCGGACCGTCGCACAACTCTGGTCCGGCCGGCAAGGTCCGGCTCGGCCCTCATCAGTGCTTCCCAGACATAGCCGTCAACACTGCCGGACGCCACCAGACCATCCGCAACGGCCCTGACAACATTTCGGTGGCCGTACGTAAATATCGTTCGGGCAAAGAAATCATCCGGCCGTTCCCCCATCCGAACCAGATCGGACACGGTCACCAGATATCCGGAATTGGAATCCGGGTCCGAAAATGCGTGGGTATTACCGCGCAAATCCTTTAGTCCGCCAAGATCACTGTCGCGCCCGACGATAAGATAGGACTGATACAGCGACCGGCCTTTCCACACAGGGACCGCAAGCAGCGAAAGCATACTCCGGTGTTGTAAATACGGGTAACCGCATAACCAGGCCGCGTCGATGGAGCCTTCCAGCAACAGGCCGGTAACCTCTTCGTAAGTGCGGCGTTGTACCAGTTCGACCGGCATGCCCAACGAATCCGAGAACGCACCGCGCAGCCGGGCTATAACCTCGGCGTCATTATCCAGAAAAACCGGCGTAAGCCCTAACCGGAAAGGCACCGTCGCATCGGCCGGTATGGCCGAAAACGCAAGGGCGGCCCCTGTTGCCGCAATGAATTCTCGTCGTGATGATCCCAAACCTGACCCTTTCGGCAAATCCGCTGGATCACGCTAAGCCGAATCATCCGTTTTGCCAACCAGGCCTTCGCACATTCCCCGACACGCCAGCCAGCCCCGCAAAACAGACTGGCCTTAATGACCACCACCCATACGGCCCAGTTTGACGTCGTAATCGACGGCAACGCGATAGTCGGGGTCGTCGTCCATGTCGACCATCAACTGACCGGCGTTTGACAGCAGGCGGTGACAATCGCGGGTCAGGTGGCGCAGTTGCAGGCGCTTGCCGGCTGCCTCGTATTTCTCGGCCACAGCCTCGATCGCTTGCAGGCCCGAATGATCGACGATGCGCGAATCCATGAAGTCGAGGATCACCAGATCGGGGTCGTTTTCGGGGTCGAACAGTTCGACAAACTTGGTGGCGGAACCGAAGAACAGCGGCCCTTCGATTTCATAGACCAGCGCGCCTTTCTCGCTGCTTGACGGGCGCGGCAGGGCCTGAATGCGTGCGGCCGCATTCCAGGCGTAGACCAGCGCCGAGACGATAACGCCGACGACGACGGCCGTGGCCAGATCCTCGGCAACGGTTACCGCCGTGACCAGCAGGATGACCAGCGCATCGGATTTTGGGACGCGACGCAAGATGCCGATGCTTTGCCAGGCAAACGTGCCGATCACCACCATGAACATCACGCCGACCAGCGCCGCCAGCGGGATCATTTCGATCAGGCCGCTGGCGTACAGAATGAAGGCCAGCAGGAACAGCGCCGCCGCGATGCCCGACAGTCGCGTGCGCCCGCCGGATTTGACGTTGATCATCGACTGGCCGATCATGGCGCAACCGCCCATACCGCCGAAAAATCCGGTGACGATGTTGGCCACACCCTGTGCCGCGCATTCCTGCGAGGCACCGCCGCGCTTGCCGGTCATGGTGCCGACAAGGTTCAGCGTCAGCAGGCTTTCGATCAGACCGATAGCGGCGAGGATCATGGCGTAGGGGAAGATGATTTTCAGGGTGTCCAGCGTGAACGGAACCTGCGGTAGGGCGAATGTCGGCCAGCCACCCTTGAGCGAGGCAAGGTCACCGACGCGCGGCACCGGCAAATCGAATCCGATAACAACGCCGGCGACAATGCCGATGGCGGCCAGCGGGGCGGGGATGAATTTGGTGACCTTGGGCGTCAGATAGATCAGCGCCATCGTTGCCCCGACCAGTCCAAGCATCAGTGCCAGCGTGGTGCCGGTCATCCAGACCTTGTCGCCGGTTTCGTTGACAATCTTGAACTGTTCCATCTGGGCCAGAAAAATCACGATCGCCAACCCGTTGACAAATCCCAGCATCACCGGATGCGGCACCATACGGATAAATTTTCCCAGCCGGAAAACCCCCGCCAACAATTGCAGGATACCCATCAGAACCACGGTGGCGAACAGGTATTGAATGCCGTGCTGCGCCACCAGCGCCACCATCACCACCGCCAGCGCACCGGTTGCGCCCGATATCATCCCGGGCCGCCCGCCGAATACCGCCGTAATCAGGCCAACCATGAAGGCGGCATACAGGCCAACCAGCGGCGGCACACCTGCGACGAAGGCAAAGGCGACGGCCTCGGGCACCAGCGCAAGGGCCACGGTCAGGCCGGACAGCACCTCGATCCGGGCCTGACCGAATGTCAGACCGGCCAGCGGGTTGTTGTCAGCGCCGGGGCGAATGCGTTTGGCAAAATCGGCAAGGGTAGTCGGGCGTGTCACAGGGCGGTTCCGCATGTCGTTGAAGATGGAAACGCGGGCATACAGTAGCCGCGCATGAATTGGAAGGGTCTCAGGTCGTGCGCGGGTCGCGACCGGCGGTTTCACTGCGCATCCGCATCAGCATCCCGAACATATCCTGCTGGGTCTGGCGCGAAAGAACCATGGTGGAACCGGCCTGCTGCACGCGGGCAAACAAATAAAAGGGGGCGGATTCCAGCAACAGGTTGCGAATCTTTTCCTGCCGCCACGCCACCGATTTTTCGTGCAGGTCACGCAAGACCGGATCGGCATTCAAGCGTGCCAGTATCGGGCCGGTCAGCGGCGCGGCGCGGGCAATACTGTCATCCTCCACCGTATTGAAATTCCGGTCGACCCAGTAGGCAAGGTCGATCGGTTCGTGCATATGGTTCGGCCGCCCGCGCAGACGTTTGACAAGGAAATTTTCGGCCGAGCCAAGCGCATAATGGTTGATCTGTGCCAAAGTGTACTGGTCGGCAAATGTCGGTATCAGGGTGGCACCGCCGGGAACACGGGTCGGCAACGGATTGCCCGAGCCGTCCAGCCACAAGGCACGCGCCTCTTTGCCTTTGCGCGGGTCGCGCGGGCGGTGGACGCCGGGTTTGCGATAGGTGCCGTCGTTACGATAAAGGCACTTGAACTGTATTGCGCGCCAAGGCCAGATCATGCCCGTCGGGGCGCAACGGGTGAATTGCCGCGTCACCGGCTCGTCCCTGAACCGCGCAATGCCGTTGTCGCCAAACATCCGCCACGCCAGCGCGAATCCGGAAGCATCTGGGTGGGCGGCGAACAGATCGTCAAGATGGCCGCGGCCCCGCTTGATGGTCAGAAATTCGTCCACGTCGGTGATATAGACCCAGTCGGCAACCTGCATCAGCGGGTGTTTCGCGGCGCGGCTGATCGCCTGCCACTGCACCGTCTTTTTGCCCTTTTGCGGGTTGGGAACATGGGTTACCTCGCCCATTTCCGCCAGGCGGTCCAGTATGGCATCGGTACCGTCGGCACAATCATTGGAATAGACCAGAAAATCGGTGAACCCGATGCCTTTGTGGTGCGCCAGCCATTCCAGAATGAACGGCCCTTCATCGCGCATCGAGGTCACAATCAGGGCGCGGCGGGGGTTGGGCATCTGGTCCTCGGTGTGGCGGGTTCGCGACGATCATACAGAAGGCGGAGGTGCGCGCCAAGGGTTGTGCTTGTTGTTGCGCAAATTAGACGTTAGACCTGTTTTCGACAAGAAATGGCCGGTTTTCGGCCGGAATAGGCGGTTTTCGTGCAAAAGTTCCAGAATTTCAAGGCCAGAACAAGCGCGGATGGCGTGTTGGATGTGGTTGCTTTCGATACCCTGGAACGGGTGTTTTTCGGGGTTGGTGCCGGGCCGGTGCCGGACGGGGCCACCAGCATTCCGGGGGGGTATTTTCTGGACCGGCCCGCCAGCAAACCGGCGGCCAAATCGGCGGTGGCCAGTGATATTTTCACAGGGCTGAACACGCTGCTGGCGGTAGAATACAACCCCGACCCGCAAGACCTTGCCGACTGGCTGGCATTCAATGTCGCGACCTGCGGGGCCGAGGCGGCGCTGGTCGTGCGCCGGTTGCCGCAACACCGCAAGGAACGCCACACGCTGAAAGATCTGCGCAAGGCGGTAAACGGGGTGAAGGGGCTGAAACGGTTCGTGCTGCTGGATTACGACGTGCCACTGGGCAAGCGGGGGGAAATCGCCGAAAACGATCGCCTGCTGGCCCCCGAGGCACCAGGCAAGGCATTGCTGGACCGCCCTGCCCCCGACCCGTGGCGCGCGCCTCTGGGTGAACTTGCGATCTATACCGCCGCCCGGTTCCGGTTTCTGGGTAACGCGCGTGCGGTCCTGCATTGCCGGTTGGGTGATCTGGTGCTGGCGGGGCGCAACGTGTTCGACGCGGCCGCGGCCAGCGACAGTTACATCAAACTGACGGCCCGCAACGCCTATCCGTGGAAAATCGCGACACCTGGCGCACCCCGCATCGCCGATCACAGCTGCAAGCGGTTCGATGCGACGCGCGGCAGCAGCATCTGGTGCGCGCGCCCCGATCTGGACGGCGTCTGGCGCCCGTTCCGCGCCAGCACGACGCACGCGGAGTGGCTGCCGGATGCGCCGGCAATCTGGCGCTGCGTCGGGATCCGGCACAAGCATTTGAAGGTTGCCGAGATGGTGCCGAAATCCAGCCTGATTGTCGCACCCGACCTGATCCGCGCGATTACGGAAACCCTCGGGACCGCGCCGAACGTGCCGCCCCCGCGCGAAAAACCGGCCGACGGATTGAAAAACAGGCGGATTCTGGCGGTGACCACGATGAAAGACGAAGGTCCGTTCATTCTGGAATGGCTGGCCTATCACCGGTCGATCGGGGTAACGGATTTTCTGGTCTATACCAATGATTGCAGCGACGGCACCGACGAAATGTTCGACCTGTTGCAACGCAAGGGGCTGGTGGAGCATCGCGAAAACCCCTATCGCCAAAGCGGGCTGAAACCGCAACACGCTGCCTATCACGATGCATCCGAAAGCGATCTGGCGGGCAAAGCCGACTGGATCGTGTGCATGGATGTGGACGAATACATCAACATCCATGTCGGCGACGGCACGCTGGCAGCGCTGTTCAAGGCGATTGGCGGGGCCAACATGATCTCGCTGACGTGGCGCTTGTTCGGTAACGCCGACATCACGAAATTCACCGACGGATTTATCACCGGACAATTCTTCCGCGCCGCACCCGAATATATCCGCAAGCCGCATCAGGCATGGGGGTTCAAGACGATGTTCCGGCCGCTGGGCTACTACAAGAAATTCGGCGTCCATCGCCCCAAGGGGCTGCGACCCGAGGCGCTCGATCAAATCAGGTGGATCAACAGCAACGGCCATCCGATGCCGGCGAAAATTCTGCGTAACGGCTGGCGTAGCTCGGCGAACAATCGCGGCTACGGGTTGGTGACACTGAACCATTACGCGCTGCGCTCCGCCGAGAGCTTTCTGGTCAAGCGGTTTCGCGGACGGGTGAACCACGTGGATCGCGATCAGGGGATGCACTACTGGTTCCGCATGAACACCAATGCGACCGAGGACCGCTCGATCCTGAACAAGCTACCGCGTGCGCGGACGGAATTCGACCGGATGATGGCGGACCCCGAAATTCGCGCCATGCACGACCGCTGCGTTGCCGCGCATCGTGCCCGCATCGACAGCCTGCTGGAAAATGCCGAATACGCGGCCCTGTTTGACGAGATCACCGGCGACCGGATGCGGGCATTATCGCAGCGGCTGCACTATTTCGGCTCGCAGGTTTTTATGGATGGACCGGACGCAGTGCCAATAGGTTTCGAACAGGATAATCCGGCGTGGGAGGACGCGCCGCTGGACTATCCGCCGGCGCCCGACCCGCCCGGGGAGCCGGTGTTTTAGGGCGTAGAC
>CAZDLV010000102.1:0-7908 GCA_964506345.1 uncultured Rhodobacterales bacterium
GTCCACCATTTCGGGCACGCAGGGTTGTTCCTCTACAACCGAAATATCCTTGTGCCCGCGCAAAAATGCATCCAGTAGCGTTGTGCCGGATCTTGGAAATCCGACCATAAATGCCGGCGAGGATGCGTTGGCGGCCAGTTTCGGCCAACGCGCAACCTTTTCGGCGGTAAAATAGGTCAGATGTGCTTGCAACCTGTCGCGAAACTCCGTGCGCTCGCTTTCCGGCAAGGTGGCGATTTCAAGCGACAGCGCGTTCACGCGGGTGAACATTTCGAATGCCGGCGTAAAATCCCCGAGCTTGTCGAGCGCTTTGGCAAGCAGCGTTTCGCGGCTCAATTCCATCTGCCGTTGCCGGTCCAGAATGCCGGTCTTGAACGAAATGCCGGACAGGCAGTCGCGCGCCCCGCCGAAGTCTTTTTCCCGAAACAGGATCATGCCCCGGCACAGGTCGACGATGGCCTGCCCGGGGAATTTTTCCTCGAGCATTTTCAGAACGTCCCGCAATCCGTCCAGATCGTTGAGGCTTTCGGTTTCCATCAGGATATTGGCGGCGGCATTCAGAAAATCCGGCTGGATACGCAGCGCTTTCCGGTAACAGGCCATTGCCTTGTCCGGCTGCTGTTTTTCCTGATAGACCGCGCCAAGAATGTTCCATCCCTCGGCAAATTCCGGTTTGCGGCTCAACGTCGTGCGCAAGGTTTTTTCCGCCTGCGCCAACTGCCCGAGCATCTGTTGCGCCATTGCCAGATTGCGCGAGATATGGGCGTCGTCCGGCAGTTTTTTGTGGGCCTTCTGATAATACTTCAAGGCATTCGGCCAATCGTTCCGCGTGACGCATATAGCCCCCGACAGGTTCAGCAAAAACGGATCCCCCGGAAACTGGCGCAACATGGACCGGGTATAGGTTGCTGCCTCGTCTGTGCGGCCAGCGCTAAACAGGTTGCCGGCATGGGCGTGTATGCGCTGCATGGGCGAAAATGCGGAATTTGTGACCATAGGATTCCCTGTCGTTCATAGAATGTCCCGTAATACCGCGCCGAATTCTTTCTGGCCAGAGGGACATTCTGCGATTGCGATTGTCACACGAATCGGGTTTCTGGATTCCAGTGTTCGATACAGGAGGCATGTCCCATGCAAAAAATACTTGTCTTTACCGACTTGCACATCCGCGAGGTCGGCAAAACCATCATCGGTATCGAAACGCTGGAGCGTTTTGCCGAGGGGCTGGAACATGCCTTGAAAAACCACCCCGACGCCGATCGGCTGGTGTTGATGGGGGATTTGACCAATTCCGGTAAAATTGCGGAATACGAACGCCTGAAGCCGTTGCTGGATGCCTGCCCGATTCCGGTTTCGCTGATGCCCGGCAACCACGACAACCGCGACAACCTGCTGGCTGTGCTGCCCGATACCCCGACCAGCGACGGGTTTATGCAAAGCGTGGCAGATGTCGGCGATACCCGTTTGATCATGCTCGACACGCTCGACGGGCCGCCCTATCGCAATTACCACCATGCGGGCATCCTGTGCGAAACCCGAATGAACTGGCTGGAAGCCGCGCTGGAAAACGCCGGGGACCGCCGTGTTCTGCTGTTCAGCCACCACCCTGCCTTTGCTGTCGGGCTGGATGGAATGGACGAAATTCGCCTGACCAACGACCGTGCGTTTCTTGATCTGGTCAAGCGCTATCCCAATGTCGCGCATATTTTTACCGGTCACCTGCACCGCACGATTTCCGGCAATGTCGAGGGGCTGGGGTTCACCGTGTTCAAAAGCCCGTCACAACAAACGCCGCTGGTGCTGGAAGGGCTGGACCCCTCCATGTCCTCGGGCGAGCCGGGGGCCTATGGTCTGGTGCTGTTGTACCCGCAAAACATCATCGTCCACACCGAGGATTTCCAGTTTGCCGAGGAGGACGTGCCACCGTGTCGCGACGCCCTCCCCGAATAGTGCCTACATCCCGCGGGATATCGTCACCGTGCCGACGCTTTCGGAAACAGCGGTGATTTTCTTTGTGCCTTCGTCGTTGCCGATATCATAACGGTCGAGCGAGACAGTCACCTCGTGTCCGACGCTTACATCGGCCACGGCGGTGACGTAGTTGTCCGGCACCATCGTCGGGGCCACCATCGCCAGAATCCGCAACGTGGTCGCCCCGGTTTCCACCTCGAATGTCACCGAGTCACCGGGCGCCAGCAGCACACCCGGAGGGCCGTCCATCCCGTGCCCGACACCGGCCATGTTCATGCCGATGGCCTCGACCAGTTTCGCCGGATCGCCGGTCAGGATCTGCGCTTCGGCTTCGGGGGTCACATAGCCGTTCGCAAAGATGAATTTGTCGTTTTCCGCACCGGTCACCACGATCGGGGCAAACAGTTCCTCTGACAGGGTGTTGGTGACGGTAACCGTGTAGGTTTCGGCCAGCGCGGCCCCGCTTGTCAGCGCAAGGGCCAGTGCAGTTGCGAGCAATTTTTTCATAATGTTTTCCTCATGTGTTGATCGACCCGGAATTGGGTTGGCGGTGTCTATGCCGCAGGAAAATCCGGCTGGCCAATGAACTTGCCTGAGCTTTGTGTGAGGGTTTGTGATGTAAAAAAATTCACGGGAAATCAGGGTCGGCATCATACGCTGTTAAATAACGAAAAAATCTGTATTATGCTGCTTTGCAAGCCTGACATCGCGTCAAATCCGCGTGAAAAACAAATCGGGGAAAATATGCACCGAAGACATATTTTCCCCTTGTGCATCGTTTTTGATTCCGTGTATATCCACCTCACCCAAGGAAGCGGGCGTAGCTCAGGGGTAGAGCGTCACCTTGCCAAGGTGAATGTCGAGAGTTCGAATCTCTTCGCCCGCTCCAATTTTCCGGTCAGACAGGATATATGGATTTTGGTGCGTTCACGCCGCGACAACCGGCGCGTCTTCCGCACCGGACCACGACAGGCGGGTCCGGCACAGGGCAGGGATGCGGAGCAGCCTATTCGGCCATCAGCACCGGCACCGTCATGTGGTTCAGGATCGAATCGGTAACGCCGCCGAATGTGCGCTCGCGCAGCCGCGAATGGCCATAGGCCCCCATGACCAGCAGGTCCGCCGCCACATCCGACAGATAGTTCAGGATCACCGTATCGACCGACAGGTCCGGCACCACCTGATAATCCACCGTGACGTTTACGCCGTGGCGCCGCAGATGGGCAGCAATATTTTCGCCTTGCTTGCCGCCGAATTCCTTGCCCCGTTCACGCGGGTTGATCACCAGAACAATCACTTCGCTGCGCCCTTGCAACAACGGAATCGCGTCGTTCACTGCGCGCACGGCCTTTTTGCCGCCGTCCCATGCGATCACCGCCTTGCGGATTTTCATATCCGGCCGCCCGATATAGGGCACCACATAGACCGGACGGCCCGAATTGTGCAGAACGCCGTCGATCAGCGCCTCCTGAAAGGCTTTGCCCTGATCCTCGGGGTTGGGTTGTCCGACAAAGGTCAAGTCGGCGTGTTTGGAAAAGAACGCCAGTTTCGCCGGCGCCTTGGTGGCCGGGCAGGAAATAATCCGGCTGACGTAATCGACACCCGCGCGTTCGGCGGCACCTTCGAATTTTCCGACAGCACTGCGGGCGGCATTCTGTACCAGCGCCTGCTGCGCTGCTGTCATACTGGACGGGATATCAATGCCGACATAGGTGGAAATCGTCGATTCCAGCGCCAGCGCAATTCCGGTAACCTGCGCCCCTTGCCGTTTGGCCAGCGCCAGTGCCGCCGCCACCCGTTCGACACAGGCATCGCTATCGTCCAGATGCACGAGGATATTTTTGTAAGACACGGCAACTCTCCTTTGCTGTTTCGCAGGCGGCATAGCATCGAACCGGCACGGCGATAATGACCGAGATCAAAGGATATTCGTTTGCAAGAGAATAATCAGAGAGTGGTACGCCCTAGGGGAGTCGAACCCCTCTTTCCAGGATGAAAACCTAGCGTCCTAACCGATAGACGAAGGGCGCATGCCACTCTCTGTGAGGGGGCTTTTACGGTTTACAAACCGACTCTGCAAGAGGGTTTTTTCAGATTTCGGCGGATTTTTCACACCACTGGCGCGACGTCTTCCAGCTTCAGTTTCGCCTTGCGCCGCCCGCCCCATTCGTCGATTTCCAGCCGTCCGGCCACATGGAATGCCCGCCCGCCGTGGTTTTCCAGCATCGGCCCGATTGGCCCTTCGTAGGCGCGAAAGGCGATGGCGTCGATGCGCCCGCCGGAACTGTCGGTCAGCGTCAGGCGCAAATGCGATTCCCCCGCGCGTTTGGCAAAGGCCACGCGCGCCGCCGGAATGGCAAAGCGCGGCGCTGGCGAGGCCGCGCCGAACGGCCCCGCCGCCTCCAGACTTTCGATCAGCTCCACCGTGGCGCTGCCCGCCGCGACCAGCCCGTCGATACGCAAATCCGCCGGTCCCGCTTCGGCCGCACCCTGTTTTTCCAGCAACTCCGTCAGCCGCTGCATCGCCGGTTCCAGCATGTCGCGCGCCACTGTCAGACCGGCGGCCATCTTGTGCCCGCCGCCCTTGAGCAACAGCCCCTCGCGCGCAAGCCGCGAGATCGCGTTGCCGAGGTCCACCCCGTTGACCGACCGGCCCGAGCCTTTGCCCTCGTCCCCGTCCAGCCCGATGACCACGGCGGGGCGGTTGAAGGCCTCTTTCAGGCGGCTGGCGACGATGCCGACCACGCCGGGGTGCCAGCCCTCGCCGGCGGCCCAGACCAGCCCGCGCTCCACGCCGCGCGCCTCCGCCTGTTCTGTGGCCTGTGCCAGCACCGTGGCCTCGATATCGCGCCGCTCGGTGTTGAGCGCATCCAGCCGTTCCGCCAGCGCCGCCGCCTCGGCCGGATCGTCCGTCGCCAGCAGCCGCGCGCCGAGGTCCGCCGCCCCGACCCGTCCGCCCGCATTGATCCGCGGCCCCAGCAGATAGCCGAGGTGATAGGTCGTCGGCGCCGTATTCATCCGCGCCACCTCGCCCAGCGCCACCAGTCCGACACGGCGACGCTGCGCCATGACCTTCAGCCCCTGCACCACCAGCGCGCGGTTGAATCCGGTCAGTGGCGCCACATCGGCCACCGTCGCCAGTGCCACCAGATCGAGCATCGCCATCAGGTCCGGCCCCGTCACCCCCTTGCCGCGCAGCAGCCGGTTGACGGCGGCCAGCATCAGGAACACCACACCGGCGGCGCAGAGATAGGACAGGTCGCCGGACTCGTCCTGCCGGTTCGGGTTCACCACGGCCACAGCCTCGGGCAGGGTCTCGCCGCCCAGATGGTGGTCCAGCACGATCACATCCACACCCGCCGCCCTGACCGGCTCGTGGGACAGGGTGCCGCAATCGACCGTCACGATCAGGTCGTGACCGGCGCCGAGCATCGCCATCGCCTCGTTGTTCGGGCCGTAGCCCTCGTCGATCCGGTCGGGAATATAGAGCGTCGGCGTGATCCCCATCTGCCGCAGCCAGACGATCAGCAGCGCCGCCGAGGCCCCGCCGTCCACGTCGTAATCGGCAAAGACCGCGATCCGCTCGCGGTTCTCTACTGCCGCCAGAAAGCGTTCCGCCGCCTTGTCCATGTCGCGCAGGACGGACGGATCCGGCATCAGCGAGCGCAAGGAGGGCGTCAGGTATTCCGGCACTTCTTCGGGCGCGACCCCGCGTTTTGCCAGCAGGGTGCCAAGCACCGCGGGCACATTGTTCAACTGCGCAATCGCCTCGCCGAGGCGCTCCTCCTCGGCCGTCGGGCCGATCCACCGCCGCCCCGTGGCGGATTTTTCCACATCCAGAAACGCCATTCAGACCACCACTTCCTGCGCCACTTGCGCGCCGACCCCGAACACCTGTTTATAGCGCGCGACCTCGTCCGCCGGACCCATCGCCTTGGCCGGATTGTCCGACAGCTTGACGGTCGGGCGCCCGTTGGCCGAAACCGCCTTGCACACCAGCGAGAACGGATCGAGGGCCTCGCCCGCCAGCCCGCGGAAATCGTTGGTCAGCAGCGTGCCCCAGCCGAAGCCGACCTTGACCCGTCCGCCGAATTGTTCCTGCAATGCGATAATCCTGTCCACATCCAGCCCGTCGGAAAAAATCACCCGTTTGCTCCGCGGATCCTCGCCATGCGCCCGCCACCAGTCGATCGCCTGTTCGGCCCCGCGCGCCGGATCGCCGGAATCGATGCGGATGCCGGTCCATTTCGCCAGCCAGTCCGGCGCGTTTTTCAAAAATCCTGTGGTGCCGTAGGTGTCCGGCAGGATGATGCGCAGATTGCCGTCGTGTTCGCGCTGCCAGTCCTCCAGAACCCTGTAGGGGGCCGCGGCCAGTTCCGTATCGTCGCGCGCCAGTGCCGCGTAAACCATCGGCAGTTCATGCGCGTTGGTGCCGATGGCCTCCAGCTCGCGGCGCATGGCGATCAGGCAGTTGGATGTGCCGGTGAAGCGGCCTCCCAGCCCCTCCTGCATTGCCTGCACGCACCAGTCCTGCCACAGGAAACTGTGTCGTCGCCGTGTGCCGAAATCGGCAATGCCGAGGTTTTCCAGCCCGCGCAGCCGCTCGATCTTCTCCCACAGGCGGGTGGTGGCGCGGGCATAGAGCACCTGCAACTCGAACCGCCCCATGCCCTTCAGCACGGCACGCGAGCGCAGTTCCGAGATCACCGCCAGCGCCGGAATTTCCCAGAGCATCACCCCGGGCCAGGCCCCCTCGAACGTCAGCTCATACTGCCCGTCGCGTTTTTCCAGATGATAGGGCGGCAGGCGCAGCCCCTCGAACCATTCCATGAACTCGGGCGAGAACATCTGCCGTTTGCCGTAGAACATATTACCGCGCAGCCATGTGCTTTCGCCGCGCGACAGGGACAGGGTGCGCACATGGTCCAGTTGCTCGCGCAGCTCCCCCTCGTCGATAATATCGGCAAGGCGCACCGCTGTTGTGCGGTTGTGCAGGGCAAAGGTGACCGGCACGTCGCGGTGATAATGGAACACCGTTTGCGCCATCAGCAGCTTGTAGAAATCCGTGTCGATCAGGGATCGCACAATCGGGTCGATTTTCCAGTTGTGGTTATAAACCCGCGTGGCAATATCCATAACTATGTCCCCCGCAAGGTTTTCGACCACATGCGCCGTATGGCCGGTTACCCCGCTTTCAGGCGATAGAACAGGCGGCGCACCGATCCGGTTTTCGACCGCATCAGAATGGTTTCCGTCTCGATGAAATCGCCGTCGCGCCGGATACCCCTGACGATGGAACCGTCGGTCACCCCCGTGGCGGCAAAAATCACATCCTCGGTGACCATTTCGTCGCGCGAATAAATCCGGTTAAGATCGGTGATCCCCGCCTTGCGCGCCCGTCCGCGTTCATCATCGTTCCTGAACAACAGACGCCCGTACATCTGACCGCCCATACATTTCAGCGCCGAGGCCGCCAGCACCCCCTCGGGCGCGCCACCCGATCCCATATACATGTCGATACCGGTCTTTTCCGGCTCGGCGCAGTGCATGACACCGGCAACATCGCCGTCGGTAATCAGACGGATACGCGCGCCGGTTTTGCGCAATTCCTCGATCATGGCCTGATGGCGC
Organism: uncultured Rhodobacterales bacterium; assembly: GCA_964506345.1. Lineage (GTDB taxonomy): Bacteria > Pseudomonadota > Alphaproteobacteria > Rhodobacterales > Rhodobacteraceae > NORP23. Next base: position 7,603 of record CAZDLV010000102.1, read on the forward strand.
GGGCGTTCCAGCACGCACAACATCAAATCGGACGGTGCGCAGCCTTTGGCCTTCGCCAATGCCTCCACCCGTTCGGTCGGGGTCATGTCCAGTGTCACCACCCCGTCCGGATAACCCGGCCCGATGGCCAGCTTGTCCATATAGACATCCGGCGCGTGCAGCATGGATCCGCGCGGCCCCATGGCAATCACGGTCAGCGCGTTGGGCATGTCCTTGGCGGTCAGGGTTGTGCCCTCCAGCGGGTCAAGGGCGATATCCACGCCCGGGCCGTTGCCGGTGCCGACCTCCTCGCCGATGAACAGCATC
>CAZDLV010000103.1:0-7893 GCA_964506345.1 uncultured Rhodobacterales bacterium
TTGCAACCCCTTGAAATAGCCCCGCTAACTGGCGGTGCGGGATTTACCGGTCACCGCCCTGGCTCCCCGTGAAAAACCGAAAAAATCAGATCGGCGAAATGGCCGTTACAAGCCCGCGACAGCCGGCCTCGATCAATGCCAGCGTTTCGTCAAAACTATCGTCATAATAAGGGTCCGGCACGTCCGTGTCGGGCAAATCCGCTGCAAAATCCAGCAACAACCGGATTTTATCATGTTTTGCCGCCGGTGCCATTTGCCGCAACGTATCGCGATTATTTCCATCCATCGCGACAATCAGGTCGAATCGCCCGAAATCCGCCGCCACCACCTGTCTGGCGCTAAGGTCCGTCAGGTCGTATCCGGCCCGCGCCGCCGCCGCAATCGCACGCGCATCCGGCCGGTTGCCAATGTGCCAGCCGGATGTGCCGGCGCTGTCGATCAGCAGGTCGTCCCGATCGGCCATCTTGCGAAACACCGCTTCGGCTGTCGGCGAGCGACAGATATTGCCAAGGCATACAAAAAGAATCCGCCGTATCATGCCTACGCCCTGATATGTAAAGTGCAACAATAAATACATCCGGTGTGGAGTTCAAAAGGTTTACCGCTAAACCTTCTGCTCAACACACAAAACCCGCCGGTGGTTCCGACGGGTTTTCGTTGAAACCGGAAAGGGTTCAGGCGCCAGCCTGTGCCTTGGCAATTTCTTTTTTCACTTTCAGCGCAGCGGGGGAAAGATCGGCGTCTTTCGCCTTGGCCATAAACGCATCCAGACCACCGCGATGATCGATTGTGCGCAGCGCCGACGCGGAAATGCGGAACTTGAACGAACGGCCCAGCGTTTCGGACGCCACGGTCACGTCATTCAGGTTCGGCAAAAAGCGCCGTTTAGTTTTGTTGTTGGCGTGGCTGACATTGTTGCCAGTCATAACGCCTTTACCAGTCAGTTCACAACGACGAGACATGATGCTGTCCTTAAATTATCTCACAGGGACGCCACCCGAAAGGGGCACCGGAATTCGAAGCGCTTCTTTAGTCCGGACCGCGCCGGTGGTCAAGGGATTCGCCCGCTTTATTTACAAACCGGTCGATTACCTGTTCTGCGGCGGCCTCGGGCGACAGGTCGCCGCGTTCCACCGCCGTTTCCAGCGACGTCCACAGACCGCGCGCCGCCGGATCGGCCATCAAGCGCGCCAGCAAGCCGTTTTCGACCTCGTTGCGAAACCAGATACCGGCCTGCAACTGCCGCCGCGCGGCAAAAATCCCGTTGGTTTTTCGCCAGTTAACCAGTTCGGATATTTCCTGCCACGCCTGTTCCATCCCGTCCCCGGCCAGCGCCGACACGGTTATCGCCTTGGGAAACCCGTCCGGATCCTGCGGGCGTTTTCGCAACAATCGCAGCGCGCCGGCGTAATCGGCGCGGGTTCGCATGGCCGCGGCTTTCAGGTCGCCGTCGGCTTTGTTAACCAGAATGATATCGGCAATTTCCATGATCCCCCGCTTGACCCCTTGCAACTCGTCGCCGCCCGCCGGCGCCAGCAACAGCGCGAAAATATCGGTCATGTCTGCCACCATGGTTTCCGACTGCCCCACGCCGACGGTTTCCACCAGCACCACGTCGTATCCGGCCGCTTCGCACAACTGTATCGTTTCGCGCGTGCGTCGCGCCACACCGCCCAGCGCCGTGCGACTGGGCGAAGGCCGGATAAAGGCGTTCGGTTCGCGGCTAAGGTGGTCCATACGGGTCTTGTCGCCAAGGATCGATCCGCCCGAGCGCGCCGAGGAAGGATCGACCGCCAGCACCGCCACCTTAAGCCCCTGCGCGATCAACATCATGCCGAAGGACTCGGTAAACGTCGATTTTCCGACACCGGGCGTGCCGGACAAGCCGATCCGCAACGCTTGCCGGCCATTGCGCGCCACGCGCGCCAGCAAGTCGCGCGCCAGCCGCCGGTGATCGTCACGGGTCGATTCAACCAGTGTTATCGCGCGCGCCAGTGCGCGGCGGTCTCCGGTAACGATTTTGTCGGCCTGTTGTTCAATATCCATTGCGCCTCTCGTGGCAAATACCCGCTGCCGGTCAGGGAAAGCTTTGATATCCCGCCGTATTGCCATATGTTTCCGCCATATTAAAGGTTTAAGGAGGCATCATGCTTCGAACATTGTTCGTCACACTCGGTATTTTCCTGTCGGCCAGCGCGGCACTGCCGGCCCGCGCGGCGGCAGAATCATTCAATTACCTGTTCGGCATCAAGCTGGGCATTGCCAAAATCGGCGAAATGCGTATCACCGGCACCGACGTGGACGGGCGCTACACCACCACCGGAAAACTGTATACAACCGGTCTGGTCGGCGCACTATACGATGTCAGCTATGACTATACCGCCGAGGGCGACTCGACCAATCCGTGGCGCTTGCTGCCCACCCGCTATTTCGCGAAATCCAGTGAAAACGGCGCCCGCCGCACGATGGAAATTCTGTTCACCGACGGTCGGGTCAGCGCCCTGAATGCCACCCCGGCGCGAAAAATTTCGAAACGGGCGGCGGCCGCGCAAAACGTCGTCGACCCGATGACCCTGATTTACCTGTTGGTGCGGCCGGTTCCGCGCGAAAACGTCTGTGGTGGCAGTTTTACGTTGTATGACGGCGGTTCCGTCCTTGACGTCAGCTATGTAAACCCGCGTCTGCTCGCCGACGGGCGGATTGCCTGCGCCGTCAGCTATGGCAATTCGCGCAAATCCGGTGGTATTGCGGTGTCGGAAATCGTTTTCAGACAAGGGCAGGACGGGCGCATGTATGTACAGGAGTTTTCCGCCAGCACCGCCGCCGGCACCCTCAAGGCCAAATTGCAGTAGCCGCGCATGACCCTGCCCGTAGAATCCGCCTTGCCCGACGTTCTGCGCGCACTTCGCGATACCGGACTGGCCGTGCTGCAAGCGCCGCCGGGCGCCGGAAAAACCACGCGCGTCCCCCTGTTTTTGCGCGAAAACCATGCCTGCAAAGGGCGCATCCTGATGCTGGAACCCCGTCGCGTGGCGGCGCGGGCCGCCGCCGAACGGCTGGCGCACCAACTGGACGAGCCGGTGGGCCGGACTGTCGGCTATCGTATCCGCGGCGAAAAAAAGACCGGCAAAACCACCACGATCGAGGTGGTAACCGAAGGCATCCTGACCCGCATGTTGCAAAACGATCCCGACCTGTCCGGTATCGGGTGTGTGATTTTCGACGAGTTCCACGAACGCTCGTTGCATGCCGACCTCGGGCTGGCGCTGGCGCTGGAAAGCCGCGCGGTGCTGCGGCCGGACCTGCAAATTCTGGTGATGTCGGCGACCCTCGACGCGGCCCCCGTGGCCGCGTTGATGGGGGGGGCGCCGGTTGTCACTTCGCGCGGGCGGGCCTTTCCGGTTGAAACGCGCTGGCTGTCCAAACCATGGAAAACCCCGAACCGCCGCACGCCGCGTTTCGAACATGCCGTGGGCGACCTTGTGGTGAAAGCGGCCAATGAAACCACCGGCGGCATTCTGGTGTTCCTGCCCGGTGCCGGCGAAATCCGCCGGACAGCGGCCGACCTGTCTTCCCGTCTGCCGCCCGATTGCCGGTTGATGCCGCTATACGGCGGCCTGTCGTTCGCCGAACAACGCCGGCCCCTGCAGCCGCTGCAAACGGGGCGCAAGGTGGTGCTGGCCACCTCGATTGCCGAAACCTCGCTGACCATCCCGGACATCCGCGTGGTGATCGACGGCGGGCTGGCGCGGCGGTCGCGGTTCGACCCCGGTTCCGGCATGTCGCGCCTGATAACCGAACGTGTTACCCGCGCCGAGGCAACGCAGCGCCAGGGTCGCGCCGGTCGCGTCGCCGAAGGCTGGTGCTATCGTCTGTGGACAAAAGGGGAAGAGGGCGCGATGGCGGCCTTTCCACCGGCCGAAATCGAATCCACCGACCTTGCCGCGCTGGTGCTGGAACTGGCGCAATGGGGGGCCGGCACGCCTGCGGGTATGGCATTCCTGACGCCCCCGCCCGCCGCCGCCTTCGCCGAGGCCCGCACCCTGTTGCAAACCCTCGGGGCGCTCGATGCGGATCACCGCATAACTGCCCACGGTAAAACCCTCGCCCGTCTGCCGGTTCACCCGCGCCTCGGGCATATGCTGGTGCGCGGCGCGGCGCATGGCAGCCGCGATGCCGCCGCCCTTCTTGCCGCGTTACAGGAATCCCGCGACCCGTTGCGCGCCAACGGCCGGCGCCCCTGTGATATCAGCTTGCGGCTCTCGGCCGTCCGCGATCCCGACCGGTTCGAATCCATGCGCCCCTTCACCGTTGATCGCGCCGCCGTCAAAGCCCTGCGCCACGAGGCAAAGCGCCTGTCGCGCCTGTTGCCCGAAACCGGCGGTCCCCCGCTGTCCACCGGCGCGCTGCTCTCGCTTGCCTTTCCCGACCGCATCGGTTTGCGCCGTCGCGGTGATGCGCCACGCTTCCATTTGTCCGGCGGCAAAGGTGCCATCCTTGATCCGGGCGATTCCCTGGCCGGACAGCGCATGCTGGTCGCCTGTGATCTGGATGGCGACCAGCGCGAGGCCGGATTGCGCCTCGGCGCAACCATTACTGAATCCGAGGTCCGCACCCTGCATCCGGTGCGGGACATCCGTGTTTGCGCGTGGTCGAAACGTGACCGTATGGTCGTCGCGCGCGAACGCAGCATGCTCGGCGCTGTGATACTCGACGACCGCCACTGGAAAAATGCGCCCCCCGACGCGGTCGCGGCGGCAATGGTGGCGGGGGTGCGCGATCTGGGACCGGGGGCGCTGGACTGGCGTAAACCGGCCCGCCTGTTGCGCGCCCGCGTCGAATGGTTGCGCGCCCGCGGCACCGATATGCCCGACATGTCGGACGCTGGCCTGCTCGATACCCTCGAACAGTGGTTGCAACCGTTTCTGGGGCAGTGTCGTCGCGCCGCCGACCTGAAAAAAATCGATGTCGCTGCCGCGCTTGAAACCCTGCTGGACTGGCCGGCGCGCCAACGTCTGGAGCAGTTGGCGCCGGCCACGATCACCGCCCCCACCGGCACCCGTCTGGCGATCGACTACGATGGTGCGCAGCCCTCGGTTCAGGTGCGCCTTCAGGAAATGTTCGGCCTGACCAGCCACCCCTGTGTCGGGCCGGACAAACTGCCGGTGCTGATCGAGCTGCTTTCACCGGCCCGCCGCCCCGTGCAGACCACCGCCGACCTGCCGGGATTCTGGGCCAGTTCCTACGCCGATGTGCGCAAGGATATGCGCGGTCGCTACCCCCGCCATCCCTGGCCCGAGGACCCGACGCAGGCCGAGGCCACGCGCCGGGTCAAACCGCGCAAATAGTCTAGCGGAGCTGCTCGCGCAGGCGCACGGGAATGATCCGTTCCAGCACAGGTTCGGGGATAATCCTTGCCAAAAGGTTATTTTTCAGCAGGAAATGATGGTAAAGTGCGCCCGCGATATGCAGACCGGCAAAGGCCAGCAACACACTGGTCAAGGCGCTGTGCGCCAAACCGGCCAGATCGCTGGCGCCGTACCAGCTGACCAGACCCGTGACCGGCACCAGAAACAGCGCGGCGTACAACAGCCAGTGCGTAATGTGCGCGACCAGCTTCAGGCGCGGGTCTTCTTCGGCCGGCGCCTCGGGAACGCCGCGCCACAGGCGCAGACCCAGCCGCACCACGATCAGAACCAGCGTGGCGATACCCAGAACCACATGGCTTTGCACCAAAAACGGCGCCGAGGCCTGATCCGCCACGCCCCGACTGATCCGGTAAAAGAATTCGGTGATGAAATCGCCGCCCAGAAACTGGACGAGGATCAACAGGGCGATGGCCCAGTGAAGGAAAATCTGTGTGCGGGAATAGCCCGATACCTTGCGTGACATTTGTTGTGGTCCTTGGTTGTGACAAACTTCGTCGGGCAGGTAGGGAATTTTTTGTGCGCCGCAATATATCTCGGGTTTGTCGCGCCGGTTTATCGGGGTTTATACCCAACGATATACGCTAGATCCGGCCGGTTTTGCCGACCACAACCAACGAAAAGGGGCGAACCCGCGTTCGCCCCTTGTTGCAGGTATCGCACGCAGGTTCGCCACGCACGGTTTCCGTCAGTTTACCCCGGGAACCATGTCCTTTTCGGCGGCCAGCTCGCGCATACGTTTTTGCAGCTTTTCGAACGCGCGCACCTCGATCTGGCGAATGCGTTCGCGGCTGACACTGTAAACCTTGGACAGGTCCTCCAGCGTTTTCGGTTCGTCGGTCAGGCGGCGTTCGGTCAGGATATGGCGCTCGCGATCGTTAAGCTCCTCCATCGCGGTCATCAGCAACTCGCGCCGCTGTTCCAGCTCGTCCTTTTCGGCATAATCTGCCGCCTGATCCGCGTCTTCGTCCTCAAGCCAGTCCTGCCACTCGGCCGCACCTTCGCCATCGGTTTTGATCTGGGCGTTCAGGCTGGCGTCGCCGCCGCCCATCCGCCGGTTCATCGAGATCACTTCTTTCTCGGTGACGTTCAGTTCCTTGGCGATCTTGGTAACATTTTCCGGCCGCAAGTCGCCTTCTTCCAGTGCGCCGATTTTGTTTTTCGCCTTGCGCAGGTTGAAAAACAGTTTCTTTTGCGCGCTGGTCGTGCCCATTTTCACCAGCGACCAGGACCGCAGGATATATTCCTGGATCGAGGCGCGGATCCACCACATGGCATAGGTCGCAAGCCGGAAACCCTTTTCGGGATCAAACCGCTTGACCGCCTGCATCAGGCCGACGTTGGCCTCGGACACCACCTCGGCGGTGGGCAGGCCATAGCCGCGATAGCCCATGGCGATTTTTGCCGCCAGCCGCAGATGCGAGGTTACAAGTTTATGCGCCGATTCGCTGTCCTCGCGTTCCACCCACGCTTTGGCCAGCATGTATTCCTCTTCCGGTTCCAGCATCGGGAATTTGCGGATTTCCCGCATGTAATTCGATAGTCCCTGCTCTGGCGACGGTGCCGGAAGCTTGCTGTAGTTGCTCATTCACGTTCCTCCGGTGCTGTTTAACGCACATTGGGTCTTAAGATGGGGTTAACGGCGCGAAATTCAAGAAATCCTGTTGATTCCGGGCCGTTAACAATTCGGTAACTTGCGAGTCGTATAGCGGTTTTACCACCCGCGTAAAATGACAAAGTGAAAGGAGACAGCGCCACAAAACACCGGCACCCGCACGCCCCTGTCAATTTCCCTGCCGCAGTCGTAGGGTGATCCGACTTTTGACGGAGGACGCCGTGCAAACACTGGTATTCGATCTGGACGGCACCCTGACCGATCCGGCAAGGGGAATCACGCAAAGCATCCGGTATGCCTTGCTGGAACTGACCGGCACCTCGCCGGAACCCGAGGACCTGACCTGGTGCATCGGCCCGCCCCTGCGCGACAGCCTGCATAAAATCCTCGGCAACGGCGAGATGGCCGACCGCGCGCTCGTCCTCTATCGCGAACGGTTTTCCGACGTCGGCCTGTTTGAAAACACTGTTTACCCCGACATTCCGCGGGTTCTGGCGACGTTACAGGAATCGGGGCGCCGTATGTATCTGGCGACCAGCAAGCCGAATGTCTATGCCGTGCGTATTCTCGATCATTTCGGCCTGCTGAAATTTTTCACCAAAGTTTACGGATCGGAACTCGACGGGACGCGCAGCGCCAAATCCGAACTGCTGTGTTATTTGCTGCATCGCCAGAATCTGGTTGCGGCGGATACCACGATGATCGGCGACCGCAAATACGACATCGAAGGGGCGCGCCGTAACGGGATGCGCACCGCCGGTGTGACCTACGGTTATGGTTCGCGACAGGAATTGATACAGGCGGAACCGGACACCCTGGTTGACGCGCCGGCCGGGCTGCTAGGGCTGTGAC